>DATNPC010000496.1:0-15373 GCA_036703375.1 Allocoleopsis sp. | reverse complement strand
CCTACGATCGCTTTTGGGAAGGACGTAAAGCTTGGGGGCGGATAACGGCGTCTATCCGCAGCCTAGGGCATCTCATTTGGGTATCGATTAGCGAACCCGAACCCAGCGATCGAGAGAAGAAAGTATCGACTTTAAGATTATTATCTGCTTTTGCGATCGCAAGTAAGTTGCATTTGCGACAACAGCCAGCGAACGAGGAGTTAGACGCGCTGGTAACTCCAGAACAATTGACTAAGCTGAAAGCTGCTAAATTGGCTCCACTGCAACTTTCAGTTTGGATTGGGGATTATTTACAGCGACAGTATGAACGGAAGTTAGTCACTCCCAATCAGCTGGCATCGATGAATGGCTTAGTCAATGAGTTGTTAGAAGCTGTGACTGTCTGCGAACGAATTTCATCAACCCCAGTTCCCTTGGCTTATGCTATTTATCTGAAGCGATTGTTGTCGATCTATTGCCTTTCGTTGCCCTTCCAATTGGTGAATACATTGCATTGGTGGACGAGTGCGATCGCGATTATTCTAAGTTTCGTCTTGCTGGGAATTGAAGAAATTGGCACGGAGATTGAGAATCCGTTTGGAGAGGATGATAACGATTTGCCTTTAGATGAGATTTGTACGACAGTTTTGGATGATATTGAGGATTTGATTCAACTCAATAGTCAGACAAGCCCTGAGATGGACTTAAGCTCAGGACTTACGCACGAACCCCAGATGTAGGGGCAATCCCCCCGTGGTTGCCCCGTTTTCACGCTGGTTGAGGGTGACGGGGTGACGGGGTGACGGGGTGACGGGGTGACGGGGTGAGGTATATCTGAAGTTGCCCTGTGGGGAAGGCGTCTCGTCTGCCACTTTTAGAGTCAGTTTTCCTGTACCTACAAAATTAAGAGTTTCTGAAGAGGCGAAAAAATCTGTATTTTCTGATACAATATTTTGTGTGAAGGTTGTAGAAAAGTAACTCTTACCCTATAAAACTTAAGACTTTAGCGCAGAATACAACCAAAGCAAAGACTTCGCTCTGCCGGGATTGTAGTGCCGATCCACAACAGAATAAATATACATAAATATACAAATAGTCCAGCTATCTGTACGCAGACAGCTCTACCTTCTCTCAATTGACTCGAACCTGAGAGTTTTGGTAGGGGATGTAGTTGAGTTAAGGTTCAGCTGAATGAAATACTTATTGGTTGTTGAGGCTTTGGTAACGGTAAAACGCATAGGTATCAAATAAGGCTCCCACTAGGCTACAGGTAAGACCGATAACGACAGCTCCTTCCAAGGGACTTCCTGTACCAAAGACCGCGAGAAAACTCAGTAATTGTGAAGTGCCAATTTGACCAATAGTTTCTAAGCCTGGGAAGTATCCAACTCCTAAGGCAAGCATTAACAGTGCGCTCACCAGTACAATCGGGGCAACAAAGCTCAGAAATGTTGTCAAGACTAGGGAACGTAGGAAATTAGGCAGAATAGTCATAAATCGAGTGTAGTTGCAGGTGGACTGAACGCAAGTGCCGGGGTAAGACTTGCCACCTTCTAGATTAAGGGCGATCGCTGCCTGTCACCAAAATTGTCAGAAATCTTAAATCTTCATTAATTATCTTGGTGAAAGTCTGTGAAACTTACTCATAAACCCATATTAACTCCGGGTAAGACGCGCAGCTGTATCGCTTACTGCTCAAGGCACTGAGGACGAACCTCTGAGTGTAACATTCGCCTTAACAATCAAAAGCGATAACCCTTAACAAAGCCGGTTCGCACACAAAGCAGACAAACTGCTCACTGCTCACTGCTCACTGCTCACTGCTCACTGTTCACTGTTCACTGGCCACTGTTCACTGGCCACTGTTCACTGGCCACTGTTCACTGTTCACTGCTCACTGTTACCCTGTCGCCGCATCTGCATCTTTTGATGGCTGTAAGCCATCAAGTCCTCAAACTGAATCCGACGCATCATGCCTGCCTGAGAAAACGGGATGACTCCATCATCCAGTAATTGCTCGATTTCTTGCGATCGCACATTCAGCAGATCGGCCGCTTCCCAAATCGTCAATGGCTGGTGAAAAGTGGCAATTTTTACGCCTTTACCCAACAGCAGCTGATGGACTAACTGACGCATGACGCGACAGATAGACTCAGGTAGTTCTACTTCCTCGCCAGTTGAACTAACCAATCGCGGTAGCCCAGACGGTTCGTTATTCCCACCTAGATTCAACAAAACATCTTCCAATTTTGCCAACTGCGACTGTTCCTGAGCGTTAGCAACAATTGGTTCAGGCTTGAAGTCACTGCCTACCATCGACCTACTCTCCCATGCTTGCTGTTTAGTGTAATCGTAGATACGCGATCGCCTCTGGCGCTGCGCTCCGCGCGATCGCGTTTCGCGCTCTTCATGACTGGAGACAAAATTTCATTCTACCCGCCAACGGAACTGCTCTCAGGATGCGATCGGCTTCTCTGCGAGACGCTACGCGGTTTTCATGCCCGAAGGGCTGTACGCTGGTGCCGTAGGCAATCGCATCTGGCATCTACCAAGGACTGCCCACCACTGTAAACGCTGCCCAATAGTAGGGATTTGAGAAATCTTGGTTCTCTACTTCTGTCAGGGAGGGTGGGAGAGGGATATTCCCCTCAGAAGTATGTAACTGTCCTTTTTCTATACGGACTTGTCCTTCGATCATGGCTATCTGTGCTTCCCGCAGCGCCTCTGCTTTAATCGGTGCTGTTTTCAGATCGCGATAAAACTCGGTCATTAGCGCTAAAGTGCCTTCATCGCTAACATTCCACAAGCTAGCAACGGCGGACTTAACATTGGCTTGGATAGCCAACCCCGCAAAACCCAATTCCGCTTGTGCATCCCCGATCGCAGTTTTACAAGCACTCAAGACCAACAGCTCTACGGGTGGGTTCTCCCAATGCAACTGCCTCATTTTATCTAGAGTTAGCTTATTGTTCCAAAACTGAATGTAGGAGTTACTGGGTTCGCCTGCTTGGAAGAAGGCATGCGTTGCCAAGTGAATAATTTTATAAGTCTGTGACGCCTGTTGCGATTCTAGATTAGCGAGAGTAAAGTCTTGATTCAAAAAGAATTTTCCCTGCCATAAATTTTTCTGAATAGTAGATAACTCGATTGGCACAGCAGGCAAAGGGTTTTGATCGGGAAATTCTGACGCCCCCATCGCCAAAACTCGCGAATTTCTCAAATCGGCATAGACAGTATTAGTCAGCGAAAAGGCAGGGATGCGAGAAAAGCTATATTTTTCTACTAAAAACTGTTTTCCGTCATGGAATGCGGCAAAGGGCGCACTCCGCAATCCCGCCCCTACACAAAAAATCAGTGTTTCTATCTTTTGAGCTTTGAGGTCTTCTTCTACAGGTGCGATCGTCCACTGATATAGTTTCTGAGCCGGTGAAAGATATTGGTTAGTACTCCTATAAATTGGATTTGTAATCGCAACGGTCAACTCCCGTACTTGCTTGAGCAAGGCTTCGCGGTTTGCTTCCTTAACGCGCTTATGAATTACTTTTCCATCAGGCGCTATTAAAACAATTTCTAGTTGTTCGGGTCGTGGCACCATGTAAACTAGGGCAGGTTTTTTTCCCGTTTGAGTCCCAATATTACTCAGAATCCTGGCAATTTTCCGAACGCTCGTCGATTGGTTAGAAAAATTAGTTTGGAAGTATTTCTCAAACTCCCTTTCCCAATTTTGCTCGATCAGCGGTACCGCTTCGCTCACATTCTCGCGATCGAGCGCTCTTAAATGAGGAGGGAGAGTCGATTGTGCGAGCAGAACATCCTCTCGATGGTCTCGATGAATAGAATTTTTATTAGTGGTATCGGACGGTGGCAGAGTAGCTCGTGCCTTCACAGGTTCTGCAACAATAGTTCCCACTAGATGTACCAAAACAAGCAACAAGCTAGCTCTATTCACTACTGATTTCATGGCTACCTCCCATAAGAGATCGAGCTTGAGCACCCTAGACAGTAGTTAGCTGGAAAAGGTTGAACAAATAAATCCGATCATCTTCCACATTAGCGATCGCATGAATCACCCCTTGTGACGATCTTGACCGAGGACAGAGAGGTCATCCATTGACTTTTTACAAAATTATGCGTAGGTGAAGGCGAGATTTCCGACTTCTCTAAGAATTCGGGAATCTGAATCGCTGACACCTCAAGCCGTATCGCTCAATCAACCGCCACTTCCTCAAAAATCACACCACTGGAAACGCTACGCACCAACTCTCGCTTTTCTTGCTTCTGTTTCTCATCCGAGCTGTCATTGATAATTACCAGGGTACTAGAAACCTGAGTCGGGTCGTTCACATCCGGAAAGGAAATAATGCACAAATTCACACTATGTTGTTCTCCGGTTGCATGGGAAAGTAAAGTTTGGTTGAGGTAGTCCTGCTGACGGCCAGCTTCATCCTTGGCCGTTAAAGCCGCATCAAACCACTTGGCAAAGTCACCGGTTTTGAGCTGGATTAACTCCCGTACAGACTTTCCTTCAATGTCGCTCAAACCCAGCAAATACTTAGCCGGTTCATTGGCAAGAGTGATGTGGCCTGTTTTATCTGTAAAGATGACACCACTAGAAACATTCAGTACCAAATCTCGTTGTTCTTGCTGCTGTTGCTTAACGGTATTAAACAGCTTGGCATTCTGGAGTGCTACCGCCGCTTGAGAATTAAACGCTTCCATAAACTCCAGATCGCTAGGCTCAAAACTTGCCTTCCAACAATCAGGAGCTTGCGGCCAATCAGCAGGATTATAGGGTGGAAAATTACCCTGCTTGATTTTGTTAACTAATTGAGTGACACCGACTAACTCGCCATCTGAGTTAAACAGAGGCATACATAATAAGCTACAGGTGCGATACCCTGTCTTTTGATCGGTTTGTTTGGAGGTTTCCGACTCCAGATGATTATACAAATCAAACGGAATCATCAGCGCTTGACCCGTTGTCGCTGCTTTGCCAGCGAAGCCCGCTCCTCTAGGGATGCGGATTTCTTGTAAAATGCCATCAGCATTGAGCATTTTTGTCCACAGTTGATTGCGCTCGCGATCTAATACCCATACCGTACTGCGATCGGCACTCATTAACTTTTTCGCCTCATCCATCACCCTCGTCAGCGTTTTTTCTAAGTCCAAGCCGCTTTGTCCGAGGGATTGAATTGCACTCATCATCGCTGAAGCGGCTCGTTGCTTTTGGGCAGCGCGATAAAATAACCGGGAGGACTTGAGAATCAGTTGAATCGAATGGGCAATTTCTGCAAAGAGTTTCTCATCCGCTTGAGTAAAGCCTTGTCGATCGATCCGTTCAGGCAATGGAGCATTGGGAATGTATGGGTATTTTAATTTGTTGATTAATTGAACGACCCCGATTAAATTTCCTTGCTCATCCAACAGGGGCAACGCCACCATGGTGTAGGTGCGATAGCCATTTTTTTTGTCGGTTTCCTTAGCCGTACTCGATCGCGGATCGTCATAGAAATCGTAGGGAATATTAATTACTTCCCGTTTTTGTGCAGTTTCTCCAGCAATACCTTGACCCACTGGCACGCGAATTTCTAAGGGAACACCATCATCTCCCTGCGCCACAATCGACCATAGTTCGTTTTTAGCTTCATCTAATAAATAAATAGTGGTACGATCTGCCCCCAATAACTCGCCCGTTTTTAGGGTGATCGAACGTAACATTTTATGGAGAATGGCATCAAACCCTTGACTTTCGAGCATGCTGTCTACAATCGAGAGGGTTTGATTGAACACGCCTAAGTCAAGTTCTAAGTTAGAAACGATATATCTAAAACTTTCAGGAGTGAGATGGTCGAGAAACTCATAAACGGTTTCCTTAGTTGTAGCGGCTAAAGCGAGATTAAGTTTTCCCTGTTTGCGGGCTTCGGAATAGCGCTGAATTTCCTCTAGCGTTTTTTGGACTTTGCGTTTTTCTAATTCTTGGCTAGCGCTTAAAAACTGATAATCTCGATCGCTCAAACTTTTGTTCAAGGCCCAGGCAAGAGCATCTCGTAATTTCTGCCCTCGCAATAACTGAGCATCATCCTGGCAATTCGATGCTATCCAAGCCGCGATCGACTCGCCATACGGTCGCAAGTTCGCTAGCGCTTTATCCACCCAAGCCGGATTAAAGACTGAGGTATAAATTCGGTTATAAACGCTTAGTTTTCCCCAGTGACTGACGACTAATCCCGACAATCGCAACTCCATCTGTTCGGGACTATCATCAGCTGTAATTTCTCGATGCTTCAAAATTTTCTGATACAAGCCTAGCAAGCGACCCGCACGCTGCTCGTTACTCAAGATGCGATCGCGTATCGTCCTCAAATGCTCTGGCTCATCTTGGGCTTCCCAATTCTCAATCAACTGCTTTCGCACCAGGTTCTCAACCCACCGCACTTCCCCACCCACCGGGATAGGAGATGTGGAGTTTAGGACGAGCTGACAGAGTTTTTGGGTGAGAAAGGGTTGACCACCCGTCCATTTCAACACCTCTTTGAGAATAGCCTGAGGATTGCTTGCTTTCTCCACTAACCCCTTGGCTAACGGCTTAGCTTCGTGCAATTCAAAGCCATTTAACGCGATCGCTCGACCAATATTAAACGGCGTCCGCCTCTTGTTTTGAATCAGATCGGATGGCGTTGCCACTCCCAACAGAGTAAAGGTAAGACGCTGGTACGCTGGCTTATCGACGCGCTGGTTATAACAGCCGCGAATAAACGCAAAAAAATCGTCAGTTGGAAAGTTGAGGCTGAGAACGCTATCGATTTCATCAATAAAAATCACAATATTTTGAGTGACTGACTTCAGCAGCACTCCTTCAACAAACTCCCGAAATCGACCCAACGCCGAAAACATCTCATGCTCGCGCCACCAAGTACGTAAGTTAATGTCTAACTTAAAGTCGCTCACGAGCGAGCGAATGATGTTGGCGTACCACTGATCCAACGTGACGTGCTGCGTCCCATCCATCGAAAGATCGATCACCGCACAAGCAATTCCTTCTGCTTCTAGCCGACGCATCACTTGTACTCGTAAACTCGACTTTCCCGTCTGCCGCGAGTTCAACACATAACAAAACTCTCCGGCTTTAAGTCCCTCATACAGATCGTCATCCGCCTGTCGCTTCACGTAACTGGGAGCATCTGGTGGTAAAGTTCCTGAAAAGATATATTCGTAAGTCATCTGAAGGTTGAAATGTGCAGGATGAAGAATGAAAAAACCACAGAGGCAAAAAGTTCGCAGAGGTATCGATGAGGTCGGTAATCTTAGGGCAGGAAGGAAGTAATTGAAGAACCTGCTCTTTAGAGACGATCGCGAAAATACTGACGATACAAATTGCAGCGAGGCATCACCTCATTGCCAGAGAGCTTCACCAGCCCCATACTGTACAACTTAAACAACTGCTCTGATTCAATCGTCACCCAACTATCCGTCTTGACTACTTCCTTGAACGCGTCAGCTAATGTGGGATGTTGATGTAGATTTCCTAAGTGTCTGTGCAAATGATCGCTGTAAATTCCGGCTTCTGTGGGAGCTACCTGTAATAACAGCTCCAGCGTGATGTCCTGATACTTAATGCGCTCTAAGGCAAGCTGCACGAGATATGGATGTCCTCCCACCATCGCCATCAGTTGCTCGACTTGAGTCTCGCTCCAATTCAATCCATAGCGCTGGGCTAAATCCTGAACTTCATCTCGTCTCAACTCCGGTAACTCAACGACTAGTCCGATACCACCGAGTGGCGAGTGATTGATATCGAGTGCGCTATAAACTTCTGTGGAGTGTACCGCCACCAAGCGAAGTTTTTTCCAAATCACGCTACTGCGATCGCCCCGTCTAGCAATGTCGTACCAGCTTCGCAAGAGACGACAAAAGTCATTGGCAATCGCAGGATGCTCGAAAACGCGATCGACCTTATCCAAGGCTAGGATCAAAGGACTGGCGATGGCTGGCAACAGATGCTCCTGGAAGTAAGCCGTGGTATTGCTATTGCAGCCAAAAATATCGTCCCAATATTCATCGAGTTTATTTGGTAATGCGAGCTTTTGACCGACACTGGCGCAGAACCACCGAGAGAATTGACGCAGGTTAGTCAAAACTGTACTGTCGGCTAACTCGAAGCTCAATGTCAGTGTTTGATAGTCCTTTTCTCTAGCTTGACACAGCAGTCTTTCCAACAAGCACGTTTTGCCCATCTGTTGCGGGGCTTTAATCCTCAGCAAGGCACCAGGCTTCATAAGTTCCTGAAAACATTGAGCTTGTTGAGGGCGCTCTACATAGAAATCACTAACCAGCAGTGGCTGTTCCTCTGAATCAGGGTCTAATTCAGCGTACTCTTGCCAATCCAGCGCCAATTTTCGACAAATTTCTTTGAAGTTCAAAGTATCAACGGGTTTACCATTGAGAAAATTATTCACAGTAGCTAGAGCAAACCCTAACTCTTCGGCTAAGTCTTTTTGACGTGGATATCCATTACGCCTGACGGCTGACTTGACTTTGTCGATATAGTCTTTTTGAACTTTAAGCGATCGCGATGACATGGCTATTTATTTAGGCAAATGCATCTTGGACAGGAAAGCCAAGCATTTTAAACACGTCCTATTACTTTCTTTTCATGGAAAGTGACTTGCTGTTCGGGAAACTTCTACACCCCGATCGCATGAAGTTGACTTGCCTTCTATAGCTCGTTGATTTGCTAGAAGTTTCTTAGATGCACGAACCCTGACTAATTGTGAGAAGGCTGCTCAGATCATAACTGTCTTATCTGCTTAGTCGCTTAAGTCAGTTATAAGTCTGTAATAACTCAGATATATGCCACAGTCGCTCAGGCTTGAATCCAGCTATCAGTAGGGTTTCATGAGGTATAGCACTCAATACAGCCTTATGAAAAACTTCGATAACACCTCAACCCTTATGGAAGCCAATCCTACCTCAATCGGGTTAGCGATGAGCCTGAGTTCGCGTTCCCATGTCTTAACGGAAAGAATTGCCAGAATCCAACAAGTTGCTGCCGTGATGACTGTTGCCAAAATCGCACGTTCGGTGACGGTAACAATTGAAAACACGTTTGGGACTAGTGGCTCTGGAGTTCTTATCAATAGAAAAGAAAATGTTTACACAGTCCTAACCGCTCATTGCGTAGTTGAGAAAACGGGTATTCAATACACGATTGGCACCCACACTGGTAATAAGTATGCAGTGACGAAAGCGATAAATTTGCCACAACGTCACAATGAACCCTATTTAGCTCTTGTCCAATTTTCTAGTCCTAATACCTATTTAGTGGCTCCTTTAGGAAGCTCGGATAATGCTCCAATCGGCGCAGACATCTATGTTGCTGGCTATCCCTGCTCGATGGATACTCGAACCAAGGACTTTGAGTTTACCAATGGAATGATTATTGACCGTCCCACGAAAGAACTCCTGCACTATAGCGCTCCAATAGGGAGTGGGATGAGTGGTGCTCCTGTCTTTAATGCTACTAGTCAGGTTATCGCCATTCATCTCACACGAGAGGTCGATCGAGAGAGTGGAACACCGATCGAAGTAGCTGTACCCGTTCATGATGCGATCGCTTTGCTCAATGGAGATGCGACTGAATTGCTTCTCTAGAGTTGGTCAGTCACGCCAATACAAGCCAATAAAAGCTAACAAAAAAAGGATAGGCATTTAGCGCCTATCCTACAAACTAACAATCGATTCTGAAAAACTTAGAAGTTCATTTCAGCAGCTTGTACCTTCTCAATTTGCTTCTTCTTCAGAACCAACATGGTTTGAGACAGCATAATTCCGCCGATGAAGACCATCAACCACTTAATACGAGTTGGGTCTTGTAAAACGATTTCTTTATCTGCTTGACCAAATCCACCTACATTAGGATTGCTGGTCAGAGCTTCGTTAGCAGCGACTTGTTGCCCTTCAGAGACGATTAACTCTGGACCTGCTGGGATGGTTTCGACTACTGTTGAGCCATCTTCCGTCTGAATCGTCACTTCATAGCCACCGCCTTCTTGCTTGGCGATTTGAGCAATCGTGCCAGCTTTAGGAGCGCCGTAGACGGTGTTATTGCTCTTGTCACCCGTGGGGTAAACCTGACCGCGTCCTCGGTTAGCACCGACGTGAACTGGGTACTTCCCGAAGTGAATGCCTTTATCGGTTTTGGGGTTGGGAGAAAGGACAGGTAAAACAATCTCTTGGTACTGTTCGCCTGGTAAGGGACCGACAATCACCACATTATCCTCACCGTCCTTGTATGGCTGGAAGTAAACGCCTCCTACCTTTTCCTTGAGTTCTTCAGGAATGCGATCGTCTGGCGCAATCTTGAAGCCTTCGGGCAACATGATAACAGCACCCACATTCAAGCCACCTTTAGACCCATCACCCAAGACTTGTTGCGAGCTTAGGTCGTAGGGAATCTTCACCACAGCCTCAAATACCGAATCCGGTTTAACCGACTGGGGGACTTCTACTTCTGTTGGTTTAGCCGCTAGGTGACAGTTGGCACAAACAATCCGTCCCGTGGGTTCGCGAGGCGTTTCGGGTGCCGTTTGCTGCGCCCAGAAGGGATAAGCTGCCGCCGATTGGGGCAGTGAGATATCGCTAGCGAAGAAAAATGCCAAGGTTGCCAGAGACAGCAGGAAGGTCTTGGCGATCGCACGCTTACTGAAGACGTTGCAAATCGCCGATAAAGAAGGTGTTCTCATCTTGATAAGAAAAAATCAAACAGGATATTAGGGATTGGGCAAAGACGGACTAGAGGCTAGAGGCTGAGAGCTAGTAATTGGAGGGGAGAAGGCACAAGACCAAGGAACAGTTACTGAAAATTTCCCTTATCTTCACTTGTCCTCCTTCCCTTGTCTTCACCTAATCCCCAGTCCCCAGTCCCCAGTCCCTCAATCAATTAAGTCCACCAGGGTTCTTCGCCGGTGCGGAAGTCGGTTTCTGTCCACTGTGTCAAGGAAAGCTTGTCATCTTCTGTGACTGTGGCATGAACCAGTGCCAACGATAGAGGTGCTGGTCCGCGCACTACCTTACCCTCACTGTTGTACTGAGAACCATGGCAGGGACACATGAACTTGTTCTCATTGGGATTCCAGGGAACAACACATCCTAGGTGGGTGCAGACGGCGTTGATGCCATAGTTGGCAAGGCTTTTGTCTTCCGTGACCACAATGTAGGTCGGGTCACCTTTGAGACCTTGAGCTAAAGTGCGATCGCCTGGTGCATGCTTGCTTAAAAAGTCGCTGACGATCACGTCATTGCCTAAGGCATCTTTAGCCGTGGCACCGCCACCGACACCACCACTGGCAGGGGGAATGAAGTACTTGATGAATGGATAGAGCGCTCCGACAAACGTGCCTGTCACGGCACCGAACGCCAAGAGGTTCATAAATTGGCGACGCCCCATATCGGGAACATCTGCAGAGCGAGAAGCTTGAGCCATAACTAAACGCCTAAGGTATATTTTTCTTAACTGCTCTGGAAAAATCCCCAGAATTTCTTAAACCCTGTTCGTCGAATGTAGGGCGATTCTATGGGTAACAGGGTTGCCGAAACCCTTTGTATCAAAGGACTTACGGCTTCTGATATAGGTATTATTACATTCTTTTACACCGTATCATAAAGTAAAGAAGCGTCTTATTTGTGACGAAATGTAAACATTAACTCAGGTTAGAGAGGGCTATGACAGGACAGGACTTGCGCCAACTCCTGCTCAATAAGTGGGGACGCTCCTACGACATCCAGATCCGACAGACTCAGGGCAAAATCTTCGTTCAGGTCATGTGGAAGTACCAGGAACAGGCATCTTTTCCCCTCTCTGAAGTTGAGTACCTGGATCGTCTCAACACGGTTGCCACGTATCTGAATGCTTGGGGGGGAACGAGTCAAGTCCAAGATTACATCCAGCAGACTCGCGAACGTCCGCGCCTGGGTAAAGCGGTGAGTATTCCGATTGAGCTAGGCGAGCGATCGTCTGAGTGGTTACTAGAAGACTTTTAAGTAAGTCGGGATTAATATTTATGACGAAGATGCCCCCTGATACCCGGACGGAGGCACTGCCTATGACAGTAACGACAGCGCCAACCAGCCGTCTCTTTGATAGAGAGGGCGATTTCTGACCAATTACTAGGGTAGCGCTGGCGGTCTATGGGTATCTTTCCACTATTAGCGATCGCACTGCTATTTTACGGGCTGACGGTTAGGACGATTGCTTATTTTTGGGGAAAAGGGGTTTTAGTATCAATCGAGTTAAATTCAGCAGAATGGTTGACTGCTCTACTGAGTTTTAACTCGGATGATACTTGTACTCCCCCCCATTCAGTTGACAATGCCCTTGAAAGAACAAGTGTCCCACTTAACGGTGTAGATTACCTTAACTTACTTGGCTAGGCTAGATGTCAGATAGATAGGCAAGAAGTTTAGCCTCTATCAAGTAAGGGGGTATATACCATGTCTCCAAATGCAGATATCTCTAAGAAATCTTCTAGTTTTGCGGCAATCTTACAGCAAACTCGCCGAGATCTAATTGCCCTTAAAGGCGACTTAATTCAAGACTCAGAAGAATTTACGGAAGTGGTGCAACATATTAACCAAGCTCAACATTCGTTGGAAAAAATTGACGGAGTAGAAATTGAAAAGATTTTGAGAACGCGAGCATTGACAAACATGGCTAAGGATGAAATAAAAGCCTCAAATGTCTTAAGCAGTACTCATTGGCCGGAAATTCGTATTCCTTCTGCCAAGTGAATAGCCTCACTGCTAAGCAATAAGCCATGTTTGGGCTAGGAATGGCTCTACTCGAGTTAGATATTGAGGCAACGAATAGCCTGAACATCCGAGTTTAAATCTGAGGTTGCCAAGGAATAGTCATAACTGTTTAGGAAGGAGAGATGCTCTTATTGGACAAGTTATAGAGTACTCCCTCACGCCTGAAGATAGCGAAGTTTATCAAGTAGCTTATGCCCCCATTGTTGAGGAATTTCTATAACTTGTAGTATCAAATAAGCAATTAATGTCGCATAAATCTGTATAGCAATTCCATTGACGTTTTTGGTAATTAGTTTGTCCAGTTTCAAATGCATCTTTAAAAACTTCCATAACAGCTCGATTCCCCAACGGCAGCGGTAAATTTCCTTGACCTCTTCGTCAGTCACAGCCATTTCTCCTTCTTGAGGCAAGTTTGTAACTAAGCGATACTCAGTTTTTGTTTCTAGGTCACAGAAATTTATCACTCTATAAACTCCAGCTTTTTCGCCTGTTCCGACTCTTATTAATCCTGTATCCTCGTCGAACTCTAACTTCCAATTATTACTAATTCTCAGAACAAAGTACTTTTGACACTCGGACACTTGCTTGATGTAATCTAAACCAGCAAATCCTCTATCCATTACTCCTACGCCGTTTTTCGGCAAGGCATCTATCATCTCTTTTCCGTAATTGTAATCATGGTCGTATCCAAAATTTATCAAACTTTCTTCCGGCAGCCCCTGCGAGAGATTTAACGAACTAAACAACTTAACTTGGTGATATCCTTGCGCCCAAAGCAACTTACTCGTTAATGTTATAGTTGTTGAGTCAATCGGACAAATTAAATAGTTATCTTGTTGTTGCCTTAAACCTTTTCTCTTGACCCATTCAGAGAGCTTTTGATAAATTTGGATAAATGGCTTTTGACTTCTGTGGAGATTAGCCTTAGAAAAAGTGGAGATATCTACGGGAAATCCCGTGTTATTTAATCGTTTAAATAAATCCCTCATACTCGTTAAGCTTTTGTCCATAGCATAGCTCAGCCAACACTTGACAAACAAGCGGGTATTCAGGACAGGATAATCATTTTCAGATAGGGGAGCCAGCAGCTCTTTGACAAGACGAGGAAATGAAAATATCATGAAAGCTAATAAGATTAATTGCTGTTTAGTCCAAAATTTATCATGATTTTGGACTAATTTTTATAAGATTTTCTTAATATTCAACATTTCTGAATCAGTATATTGGAAAACACGAGCAATCTCAGGTAAAGTCATTTCAGGCAAAGCCATATCGTACTCGATATTATTTTTTAGCCAAACTCGCAAATGTCGGTAGATATCTCCATAAAACTTTTCTTTTTTCTTATCATCAGTTAACTGCTCATTTTTAAGACGAAGAGAATCGGTATTCTTGATTACATAATCACCAGCTTTTTTAGATAATCCAAGTAATCTTGTTTGAATTTCATCATCTTCAAGATAACGTGCCAACTCTTGGCAAACATTAATTCGCTTGAGATACCCCTCTAGCTTCTGCGTCAAAGTTTCTACTCTTTCTCTCATTTCAGGAGAAATATTTGAATAGAGCTTTTCACTGATCACATCTGATGGTAAATCTTCCTTAAGGGATTGAATGAGTAGTTTAGCAGCCAAAGGCCAGGAAATTTCGTTCTGTTCTAACGCAGATAACATTTCTTGAATCTTTCTACCCTTGTTAGTAATCTCTCTTTCTTTTTGAGCGATAGTCTCTCCATTAAAAGAGATAATAGCTATAGCTGTAGTTCCAGCTAAACTAGCCGCTGACAATTTACTATTACCATCAATTCTGGGTGATATTAAAATCCATAATCCACAACCTAATGACAAAATAGCGGCGAAAAGGCACAGAAGCTTTCTTGGAGAAAAATGTCTGAAAATATCTAGTGCATCCATAGTATTTTACTCCCTGTTTTGGTAGTCGCAAGATTCTATTTTCTAGTTGATTTTCTCCTTGTTTAGTGTACTGTTTTTGAGAATTTCTAAAATTATTTTTTTATCCTCATTTTTAGCAGTATGAACCAGCTTTATCATATGAGCAGATGTGTTCTTGCTCACTCCAAGCTTTTTGGCTAGCCGTCTCACACTAATAGGATTCTCAGAGTTGAGAATGAAGGGAATCGCTTCAAACCACTTATGTAGCTCGATATGAGTCTTGTGAAAGACTGTACCAACTGTAACGCTATAAGATGTAAAGCACTCATTACAGTGATGCCGAAGCCCTTGCTCAATCACTGACGAATGTCTGGAGCCACAGTATGGACATTGAGGAATTCCATTCCATCGAATATCTTCTAAGTAGGCAATACATTCTTGCTGGCTCCACGCCATGTCATCAAGCTTAGAATGAGTGCTTTACGACAGGCTAGAGAACCTACTTGCTGTCATCAACTCTTATTCTGTAGTAAGGGAATGATGCTTATGTTGACCTCCTTTTGAACGCTGTTAAGGCAGATACTGCTCGAAAATCATGCAACTTTGAGCCTTCTCTCGAAACAGGGCAACTACCTAAGTCACACCTCCTTTCGACATATCTGCTCTAATATAGATCATGGCTCTAAATACAGAAG
>DATNPC010000495.1:0-4675 GCA_036703375.1 Allocoleopsis sp. | reverse complement strand
TGGCCTCTGCCTTGAAAAATACTGTTTGAGCATTTTCCCTCCTTCTATAGCAAAGGAGGGAAATTCATTAAAAGGCGATCGCGCAAGCTGCGTAGTAGTCTCCTAAATGCCTCAAGTGCAAGAACAACCGGAGTGGGATGTCTTTACAGCTTTTTATCCCGATCTTGGCGACGGCGATCGCGCCACTCTGCCGATGTCAAATAAGCGACACCACCACTGACCAACAGTAATAGACCTATGGCAGCGAAAAACAGAATAGTAACAATATAATCTTCCACGATGCCTCTAGAAACCGTTACGGCCCCATACAACCATTGCAATAGACCAAGTGAACAGAACCAGTATCGAAACCCAACCCAAAGTCAGAATATCCATAGCGCTTTATAAAACTACAAATGACTACAAGCCTTATCATAGTTCAATCTGAGCCACTTTTCGCTGGAAAATAAAACCAATGCTGAAGGGGCGAGATACATAAGAGTCCCTAGCAGAGGAATCGCTCTCATCCTGAAACTATGTCTGTCAATCTAACCGCTGAACGAATCGAATCCCTGAAAGCCGGTACCTTAGCCGCTCTGTCCTTGACACTGGTCTACAGCCTCATTGCTGTTGTCAATGCTTTAGTGCTAGGAGAGCAGTTTGAGGAACTCGCCGCCTTGCAAATTACCACAGCTTTCGAGTGGGTGGTGAAAGTTGCGATCGCAGCCGCTAGTGGTTTTCTCTTTGGCGTTACCTATCGCTACGTCATTCGCGAGGATGAGAACCCACATCTCAAAGATGGAGCCGTGCTAGCGTTTGGGTTAGTGCGGGGATTAGCGCCTGTGGAGGTGGAGCATAATTTGATTGGCGCTTTTTGGTCTTTGGGTGTTGTGGGGGTTGAGAGTATTTTATGTTTTGCGATCGCCCGTCTCGCGATCGACTGGGCGATTCACCGTCACTGGGTCAAACCCTTCAAATCAAGCTAAGTACCTCAAACTCCGGATTACCATACATCTGCGTCCGATCAACTGCGGAAAGAATTTTATTGTTCGCCGCGTCAGAAAACAGACACTGGCAAACCAACTGAGCAACATCAGCACGATGAATGCTTCCAGCCACTTTATAGTCTTCTGTCAGCACGCCATTTCCTGTTGCAGGTTCCGACTTTAACCCACCCGGTCGAACTACTGTGTAAGTTAGTCCGCTTTGCATCAAGTACTTCTCAGCCTGTTCTTTTTCAATCAAAACAGTCTTTAGAGCTTCTAGAGCTTGTGGCGGTATGGCAACAACGCTGTTTCCACTGCCAATTGAAGAAACTAGGATAAATTTTTGAACCCCCGCTTTCACGGCGGCATCAATCAGATTTTTGTTACCCAGATAATCTGCGCGTTCCCCATCTTTGGGTAAACCGCCAATCGTGCTGATGACGGCAGAAATGGGTTCATTGCTCAGCATTGCCTGCTCTACAGCCGCCACATCCAAGGCATCTCCCATGACCACTTTGATTCCCATTGCCTCTAATTCTGGACGAGATGCCTCCGATCGCAGCAATGCTTTCACGTTTTTGTTTTGTTCAGTCAGGCATTTGGCAATTTCTCGACCAACGCCACGACTTGCCCCAGCTAGAAAAATATAGGATGCATCTGTCATCTTGAATTCCTTGCACTTATGTTTCCATCTCTTTTCAGGATAGGAAATCATGGGTAGCGTGACTCATGATGCCTCTCTACCAGTACGCGCTACCATAGCCAGCCAAGATTGTCGCTCGCGGGGTAAACCAGGGGGACGATAGTAGTGACGAAGAATCTCAAATCCAGCTTGTTCTAAACAGGGGCTTAACGTCTCATACTCCCAACCGACAACATAACGATGACCGCCTGGACAAGCAATATATCCCTCCCAATCGCCGCGCCCCATCGACATTACTATTGCACCATCGGTAACAAGCGAGCGTCTTAAATCCCGAAGTACCCTGACGATTTCAGTACGGGGAACGTGAATCAGGGATGCATTGGCAAAGATGCCATCAAAAAATGCGATCGGCAAGTCAAGACTGAGAAAGGTTTGCTGCCAAACCTCACATCCTGATGCCTGTTGCGCCATTTCAACAAATGCTGGTGTGGCATCCAGACCAATTGCGGTATGACCTTGTTTTTTGAAGGCAACCAAGTCACGTCCGGGTCCACAACCTAAATCGAGAATCCTGCCAGGATTTTTGGGCATGACGGCAACTAAGGCATCGCGATTTTGGGAGACATCATGATTCCAGGTACCTTCTCGGAACCAATCTGCCTCTGCCTGGTATTGAGCGATCGTAACTTGTTCGTGCTGTTCCACAATGCCCTGTTGCTGTGAGAATCGGAATCATCCTACTCATCATCTTAGGTAGAATGGCACTGACTTAAAAACTCTCATTTTTACCAATTAACCCTAGTGCAGGAGGTCTGGGGGAGGCTGCATAGTGACTAATTATTTATCATCTGTCACAGATGAATGCGATCGCCTTCGCCTGATTTTAGATACACAGATTACTGCTCTTTGATATAGGATAGAGCGGATGTTGAGTGATTGGTGCGATCGCAAGCGTTGGTTAGCCGAGCATCGGACAAGTTATAACCTTTAGGGACGTGTGGAAAGTGGGAGCGATCGCATCCACAAGCGTCTACAAGGAAATTTGACAAGTTTTGGGTAATAGAGGAGTCCTGATTTCCGTGAAGACATTGCGGACATTATGGAATCGATAGTGTAAAACCGATATAGTGGTTTTCAAGTTCTGGAGTCTACGGATGTCGAGCGATCGCCTGCGCCAAGTTGAACGAAATTTGACTCGTTACCGTGAGCAATTGGCAGGAAAAGAAGATGCGTTGACGACAATTGCGCCAGAAGAACGGGTTCGGATCAAGCAGCAGATTGCTGATTTGAAGTCAGAGATGCAGCCGTTTGAGAAAGAATATTGGCAGATTTTGGCGGATGAGTCAGCGATAACTGCTATCTCAGAGCCAGCGCCAGAAGTCGTTGTTGCTGAGATTGTAGAACAAACTGGACAACTGCAAGCTAGTCAGCAATATCCTGATGAGGTGCTGGAATGGCTACAAAAAATTTACGCCGAAGTTAGCGAGCCGGGAACACCTGCGGCGGCTAAGTTAAAGGGGGTGCTGTCGCTATTGCCGCCATTTGTCAATCTGTCCTATGAGGCAGAGTTGGATACGGAGAACTTTTTGCGGAGGCATTTCCCGACGTTTACAAAATGGTCTAAGCTGCTGGCAAAAAAGTCGTAGCCCGCGATCTCAAATCGGATTCAAGGGCAACGCCAACGTTAAGCTCCCCTAATCAAGGTACTTATATTGGAACAGTCAATGGTGACGTGCTAATTATCAGTGAAAGGGTGATCGATGAGAAAATTAAAGCATCAATTTCACAAAACATCAAAAATAGAAACATTAGTGCAGGAGAAGATATTTCAGAAAAAATAAATGTCGTAGTAAAATCGAACAGATTTGGTCGTAAGGTAAAATTTAAAGTCTCTCAAGACATTACGGCATTAGCATTTATTCATTTAGTTGTTAATGTTCTTGGTCTTCCCTGGTCGAAGAATATTGACGAGCTAATGATATCTTTTGAGTTTCGTTACTCAGTAATTTTCAATGACAAAGTAGTACCTTTACGTGGTACATTTAGAGAATTCAAAATCTCTGATGGTGATGAAGTTCAATTAAGTATTAAAAGTATTTGGACAGACAAGCTAGAAGAAATAGAAAGAAAAGAAGCAAAAATGATGGGTCATGTTATGTATGAGATGGGAAGTAGAATGCGTGAATTGCAAAGACGCCAGGAAATAATAGGGAACAGAGGAACTCTTACACAAAGTAAAATTAAGTCTTTAGCTGATAGTTACTTCATATTTGTAGAAAGTATTGGTACTTAGAGTTCAGCTACTCTTGACGCTCATCTCACCCAACAAGCTACTCCAGAGTAAGCTAAAAGTTAAACAAGTTGACTAAAGACAACCGGAATCGGTAGAAGAGTTATGACCACACTCAATATTTCGCTTCCTGAAGCAATTCAATCGTTTGTCGAGCAACAAGTCGCTCAGGGAGGTTACAGCAATGTATCGGAATACATCCTGCACCTGATTCTCCAAGAGCAAGCCAAAGCTGCACGAGTTGAGGCATTATTACTGGAAGGTCTGGATAGTGGCGAACCGATAGCAGTAACTGATGAGTGGTGGGAACAAAAACGCACTCAGTTAATCCAAGGACTTCAGCCGATACAGGAATGACCAAACGCATTGTCATCACGCCAAGGGCAAGCCAGGATATAGACGAACATTTTGCTTACATTGCCCAGAACAACTCGGATGCAGCTTTGCGATTCTTTGATGCAGTACGCCAGACATGTGCTAGATTAGCCCAAATGTCAGGGCTGGGTCGCCCTTATCCAGTAACTAATCCCCGTTTAGAAGGCTTGCGGAAGTGGCAAGTTAAGGGATTTGAGAAATATCTGATTTTTATTTGTCTTTTGATGACTACATTGAAATCGTGCGAATTCTCCACGCAGCACGGGATATTGAATCGGTTTTAGAACAACAGGAAGACGAATAAACACGACTAGGGGTGCGATCGCCTTTCAATAAAGAATAGGTGTAAAAGGCTTGTCTGTACAAGTGCTATCGAATGCCAGACTTTACAGTGTTTTT
>DATNPC010000494.1:0-3454 GCA_036703375.1 Allocoleopsis sp. | reverse complement strand
CACAGGGACGTTTTTAAAGACTTTGGTGGTAAAGTCTTCTGCTTTCTTCTCATCCCCGCCAGTTTTGGTTACAGAACCCCAGAGTGCCAGAAAATTCCAGCGTGCGCCACCAGAGGTTTTAGGGTTAGCGGTAATTACTTTTACTCCCGGCTTTGCCAGGTCTTGCCAGGTTTTGAGCCCTTTGGGATTACCTTCACGAGTCACGATCGCGGCTACCGATTTGCTCACAATAGCATCGTTGGGTGCTTTTTGTTCCCAACCCGATTGTATTAAACCAGCCTTCTCAATTTTCTTGGTGTCGAGAGCGAGTGCTAGGTGTACCACATCGGCTTCCAAGCCATCAATTACAGCACGAGTTTGGGAACCTGACCCACCATAGCTCTGCTGAAAGGTAACGTTTTGGTTATGTTCTTTCTTCCACTGTTCGACAAACTTGGGAATGATGTTATCGTGGGCTGCTTTGGTGACAGCGAAGGAGACGAGGGTTAGCTGAACATCCCCTTTGTTAGCAGCCGTTGAACCAGCACTTCCCGTTGAAGTGCTAGAATTATTTCCTCCACCAGAGCAAGATGCGATCGCAACACTCAGCGTTACCCCGACTAAGAACAGGGAAACAAATTGCTTAAGCGAACTGCCTGGAAGCCAACTCGTCAAAGGTTGAGTCCGAATGTGAGGTATCTTCAATTGAGTAATTTTTTGCCATAAACGCATACCAGCAGCCTCTTTCTGAATCTCCGGTTAATCGATCGGCTTACCGAATCAATATAGATGTGAATATAGATAGTACCTCAGATAGGAAAATTTGTGGTAGTCCGTTATCAATTTGACAGCCTTCAGTTTTTTTGCTTGGGACTGGAGAACCGGAGTATTCTCCCCCAACCTCAAGAAGCTGCCTCCGCGCCTCAGCTCTTTTGGTCTCTGGAGAAATTTCTTGGTTTTTTTGCAGAGCATGCTACAATCTGCTATGGTGAATTCAAGTGCTGGTGTAGCTCAGGGGTAGAGCAGCGGTTTTGTAAACCGCCGGTCGCAAGTTCAAATCTTGTCACCAGCTTTAATGAACAATCAGTTGTATTGCTCGAACACAACGCATTACTGGATAAACGAGGAGAGTAGCGATCGCGTTTGACGCCTTCGATGACTGCGATCGATAAAACTCAATTAAGTGAGCCATAGTCAAGATTGCTGAGGTTCTTCTAAGAATTTGAACGTGTTTCGAGGAGAACACTTTTTATCAATTTGCAAATCGCGTTCTGGATCGGGCGTTTTGTGATATATACTTCTGAAAGCTAATCGATAAACTGTAGATTAATAGCCGTATCGAAGATGGAACGAGCAAGCTTTAAGTTCAATCATCGCTCACCTCTTCAATCGCATAGTAAATTTTCTCCTAGAAAGGAATTGAGCTAATGGAAATTGGGGTAGAAAACGTCTCCAAGCAGTTCGGCAGTTTCAAGGCACTAGACCAAATCAATTTAGAAATCAAACCTGGCTCTTTAGTATCATTACTCGGTCCATCGGGTTCGGGAAAATCGACTCTATTGCGGACAATTGCAGGTCTAGAAACTCCCGACACTGGAAAAATTTGGATTTCGGGCAGAGATGCGACTCATGCTGGCGTCCAAGACCGGAATATCGGATTCGTCTTCCAGCATTACGCCTTATTCAAGCACCTGACGATTCGTGAAAATATTGCCTTCGGACTCAAGCTGCGTAAGGCACCGCCCAATCGCATCAAAGCTCGTGTTGACGAACTCTTGGAACTCGTGCAACTGAGTGGATTGGGCAATCGCTATCCCTCTCAACTTTCAGGCGGCCAACGACAACGAGTCGCCTTGGCACGCTCGCTTGCTGTTGAACCCCAAGTTATGCTTCTTGATGAACCCTTTGGGGCGCTAGATGCTAAGGTTCGCAAAGACCTGCGGTCTTGGCTACGTCGTCTGCATGACGAAGTTGGGATCACCACGATTTTGGTCACTCACGACCAAGAAGAAGCGATGGAAGTCTCCAGTGAAATCGTGGTCATGAATCAAGGGCGGATCGAACAGATTGGTAAACCAGCAGAAATTTACGATCATCCCGCAACGGCGTTTGTGATGAGTTTTATTGGGCCTGTCAACGTATTGCCCAGCAGTTCTCGGCTATTCCAAGACACTCGATTTAATGCTGCTCATCCTCAAGTGTTCTTGCGCCCTCATGATGTGGTCGTTGATATCGATCCCGACGGCACTGGAACGTCTGCCCAGGTAGCCCGTATCGTTCATCTAGGCTGGGAGATCGATATTCTCTTAGAACTGGATGACGGTCATGAGGTCAAAGCGATTCTTAGCCGAGAACAGTTTGACCAGCTCAAGCTGCAACCCGGACAACGAGTCTTCGTCAAGCCAAAGTCCGCGAAATCGTTTCCCAGCGCCACTGAACAAGTTGCAGCTTTTGTCTAGAAAATGCACTTGGTTTAGTCACCAGCGATCCCAATTTCCTAAATCCCTGCTATGCAATAGCCTCTAGATATGACGGCTTGCACACCGACCAACCCAACAAGAAAAGCCCCTCGAAATCGAGAGGCTTTTATGGAGTGAGCAAAAGCTGTAGTGAGACGTTTAACGCAGCGATCGGCGAACAGCGACCAAGGTAACAGCGCGGGAATTTACAGTTTTCAGTAACCAGTTAGACACTTATCAGTTACCCCGCCTGGAACATACCGCTTGTGGAATCGGGGGATTTCTACCCGACGTGTTGATTGCTCGTAACTACTCATAACTGCTCACTGTTCACTGCTCACTGTTCACTGCTCACTGTTGGTTAAGCGTTAACCAGCAACCGCTAAAGCTCCTGCACCGGCTGAAGCCGCCGCCGAAACTAGTGCGGTAGCAAACAGCCACCAAGCTGCTGTTGCCGCAGCTTTCCGAGTTTCTTCGGCTTGGCGCTGAGCTTGATACTTAACTTCATCCAAACGCCGTTGGGCTTCCAATTGGAGACGTTCGGCCCGATGCAGCACGCTATTACGAGTGCGCTCGATCTGGTCAATAATCCGGTTGGCTTGCGCCTCGGAGATATCTTCGCGAGAACTGAGCAGAGCAACCAAGGTGTCGCGATCGAATTGGCTGAGTCGATCGCGCAGCGCTTCAAAACCAGCACCAGGGTCATCAAACAGCGTGCGGATATCGGTCTTGATGCCATCGTAGTTGAGTTCGGGGCGATCGAGGCTGTTGAGGTAGTTGCGGATTTTGGCAAAGATGCGATCGATCGCGGCCTGAATGCTCAACTGTAAATCCCGCAGTTGTGCCATCATCTGGTCGCGAACGCCGAGGATTTGATCGACCACGCGGTTGACGTCTGCCTCAGAAATATCTTCCCGTTGAGATAGAAGTGCGACAAGGGTGGAGCGATCGAAATGGGATAGGCGATCCTTGAGGCTCGACATTCCAGCACGGGGATCGTTGAGCAGCAACTGCAC
>DATNPC010000493.1:0-3899 GCA_036703375.1 Allocoleopsis sp. | reverse complement strand
CGTGCCTTCAAAGAAGCTAGAGGCGAACTTGTTGCTTTTTTAGACGATGACAACATACCTGCACCGGATTGGGTAGAAGCAGCTTATGCCTTTGGGCGCATCCATCCTAAGGCTGGTGCTTATGGCAGCCAAATCCACGGTGCGTTTGAAGTCACGCCTCCCAAGAATTTTGAGCGACTGGCTCCCTTTTTAGCAATTACTCAACGGGGTTCTGAACCTCTACGTTATGAACCAGCCCAAAAAGTCTTGCCACCCTCTGCTGGCTTAGTCGTTCGCAAACAAGCTTGGTTAGATAGTGTTCCTTCTCAGTTGATTTTGACAGGTCGTACCGCAAAAAGTATGCTCACTGGTGAAGACCTGGAAATGCTATCTTACATTCAAGCGAATGGCTGGGAAATCTGGTACAACCCTGCCATGCAGCTCTACCACAAAATTCCCTGCTGGCGTTTGGAGCGCAAGTACTTAATTCCATTTTTCCGGGGTATTGGCTTGAGCCGATATGTGACGCGAATGCTGAGCGTGAAACCTTGGCAGCGACCGATCGCGACTTTAGTATACATGACCAATGACTTACGGAAAATCGCGTTCCATCTGCTCAAGTATGGAGTTCGCGTGCGCTCTGACTTAATTGCAGCTTGTGAAATGCAGCTATTCGTTAGTAGTTTGTTGAGTCCTTTTTACCTCTGGAAACAGGGGTACTTTGACGGCAAGAAGCATTGAATACAGCGCTGAGCGACTCAATTAATCAGTACTCAATCGAATACCAAACAGCTGTTTGGCACGTTTTCTGCTATTTTGTACGGCGAATGCGATCGCGTTCGTCGTAGCTGTTGGTCTACTACCATCAATTCGTTTGTGTCTAATATAATTAGTATATTGAGTATTTGTTCGGCGCGAGAGAGCGGCAGGAAGTCGCTAGTCGAACGATGAGTTGGTAAAACAATCGAGTAGAAATTCTTCCTTCCCGCCTAGGGTGCATCGCGATCGATCATTAGCTAAGTATTACTAAATAATGTTAAGAATAATTATTAATTTAAGCATGAAGTTCTGTTGAAATATACAGGATTGAATAGGCGGTATTTAAAGACTCTATGAAGCCTACTTAACTGGGTTGATTGTCTCAGTTCGTTGCCATATTATGCGAATGTATTACAGGCTTTATAAGGAGCAGATTAGTTTGGTTATCTTTACAAATTGAATGTATTTAGAGCAGCATCTACTGTTCAAAGGCTTGAGTTTTATCGTCGCTCGAATTACGACTAAAGCTTAAGCAGAAAGAGACTTGCCGCTTGTAGGGCATTGTTTTTGCACAAGAAGTTACTAACTTATGTTTGCGAGGCATTAACTGTGGCGTTCATCCGACTCGCCGATCTCATCATCAATGTTGACTGTATTGCTACAGTGAGATTCAGCACTCATAGCGGATGTCGCGAGGGCCAAGATATCCCAGTTGTTGATATCTGCTTGACGATTCCAGAGGGTTCGTTAGATGGCGACACTTCATGTTGCGAAAAATGCCAAACTGTAGAGACACTTGAATTTGAAAACGATTTAGCACTGGCAATCTGGGATTACTTCAATAAATCCAGTGACGTCACTGTCATATTTGAGTAAGCGAACCCTGTTATCTCCCTAAATGTTAACCTCTGTTCTATAAAAACAATTAGAACAGAGCGTCCGTGGCGCACGCCTTCGTTATTCAAGATCCAAGATTGACCCAAGAGCAATAATAGAGTGAATCTTCAGTCTATTTTTTCTGGTGTTCTATGTCTTGGCTTTTGCAAAAGCAGGGCGTGCGTTTGCATTACAACGTTACAGCTTATGACTGACACTCCACTATTGGATGCGATATCTTGTCGTCGGCGTGCTTGTCTCCCTACAAAAGTTGGACTGAAACACTATAAACTGATGCTTCTCTGCTGACATCAGCATTTTTTGCCTTTTTTTGCGCTGTTTTGAGGCAAGCTGACCAAAATAGCTGGGCTGTTTGTGAAGACTATATAAAACCTACTTAACTTGGTTGCTAACACCTAACTACTTGCCGTATCATGCAAATATCGTAATACGCATCATACAGCTGTCTTACGAATTCAACCGTCTCAGAGAGTAAAAGTAATGGGCTAGCAACTGCCGCCCCTTTCCCCCAGAACTCCTGCCAGGTTGGACACCACCAGGGTTCTCTATCTTCCCCGCCTCAATTTCTCTCTCATTTGTCCTGAAAGTGGTGTTGTTTAGGTACTAGCACTATGAGTCTACCCAACTCAGAACGAAAGTCCAGTAATTTAAAACCGACCAATTCTGATTTTGTATCTCGCGAAGAACTGCAAAAGTTCGATCTTAATAATCAATTAGTAAAGCTGGCTGTGCCTTTAGCTCAAGCCTGGAGAGACAATCATCCAGATGCTCAACCGGGTTCGGAAGAGGATTTGGACGAGTGCGTATTGGCTGTAGCAATTGAAATGGCTGTAGCGGGTGAGGCAGTGGGTGGACCGATGGGCGCTCTCATTGCTGCGGGTGGTGGTGTTGCTGCTGCTAGTGTAGCCTGTAGAAGAGTGCTCTGAGAGATTATTGCCTCAAGCTGTTGGATTACAGCGATCGCGCAGTTCTAGCTCTTGCCGCATAGCATTTATTAGCTCGACTTCTGGTAGTATCGGATTACTAGTCACGAAGTACGATGCAATAGAGCAGCTAAGGTTGACATCATTTCCCAGTCTTCATACTAGACAAGTTTTATTCAGTGTAGTTCCCTAATATTTTCACGCATCGAGCTAGATGCATTTGATAGAAGAGAACCATCGGCTAGTACACCAATGCAATGGCCAGTGTGTTAGCGAAGTAAGCCAAAGTGCATTGCCAGTGTTTTTTTTTAAGTGCTAGGGTCTGATTTAAGCAAAAACTAATGCTAAGCAAGATCGCACTTCAGACAGGGATTGTACTCTTCTATACGCACAGGTGAAGTCCGCGCTTTGTTGGAGAATCGCAGCTTCGCTACCACGAGATTCTGCGTTAATGTACGCACCAAAGCATTATCGCCTCGGGTCTTCTACTCACAAATTTTTTTGGCTGAGAGCCGCAAGGACAGTAATAGCATCCTCCAATTCATCTGCTCTCATTCCAGATATCGATCTCATACATTGAACATTCCCCACTTTTGCCAATTTACTATCACTTAGAGGAGACCCTTTAATGGCTACTCAGTTCGATCCTGCCTTAAAAGCTTATAACCCAGGGCTGAACGGACAGGGAAAGGATTCCCTCAAGGGTGGAAATCAACATAGCTTAAGCAATTACAATAATGGTCAACCTTCTGTAATGCCTGTATCACCCCACTCCGGTGTTAATGCTGTTGAGTTTCAGCCAATGGGGGAATCTAAGCGCCAAACAGCTAAGAAATCAAGTATTTTAGGTTGGCATCGGCTGCGTATCACGCAAAAAGCCACAGCTTTAGCGATCGCGATCGGTACCATCCCCGTGTTGCTAACTGGGATCACAGCTTATCAATTCGCCAACCAAGCCTTCTCCAAGGAAGTTTTCCGTTCCAAAATACAACGCGCTGTTGGTGTAGAGGACAAGGTCAAGCGCTTTATGCGCGAGCGCTATGGCGATATTCAAGTACTGTCTACGCTTCCAGTTTTCAGTACTCCTAGTTTAAGCCAAACCACTCCTCTGGCAGAAAAGAAAGCCGCTCTCGACTACTTTATCAAGGTCTACAAGATCTATGACAGCATTGCTGTATTCGATCTCAGCGGCAACGTCATTGTTCAATCCCAAGGGGACTCGTTACCGAACCACAGCGATCGGGCTTATTTCCAAGCTGTTCTCAAAACAGGCGAGCCAGTCATCAGCGACCCAGAACTCTCTAAGTCTTCTGGAAAGCTTGTCATTCACTTTGCGGCACC
>DATNPC010000492.1:0-6821 GCA_036703375.1 Allocoleopsis sp. | reverse complement strand
AGTTGTACTTTTTCCGTGTCTTTCCGCTGGGAAGATGAGACTGGCTGAGGAGGTAAGGCTGGTTTAATAGTCACTAGTGCTCTCGTGACCTGGGCATTGGCGGGTAGGCTGCGTAGCCACAACGTGCGATCGCCTTCAAATCCGTCGTTGGTACCCCAATACTGCTCGTCTAACTTCATAATTCTTGCCTCATCTGGAATGCTGGCTGGCGCACTGTAGACTATGGCGCAGCCAGCACGTACCTGGTTTAGTATTTAGTGTGAGTTCACAATGACCAGTTAGCAGTTACCTGTTAGTAAGGTCTCTGACACGAGCAGGAATTGGTAGAAAAAACTGTTCACTGGTCACTGCTCACTGTTCACTGCTCACTGTTCACTGCTCACTGAAATAGCGATCGCTCTTTTCGCCCATCTGCTTATGTCCGGAGTAGAACCATCAGGTCAATGGGTTTAGCTACCTTAATTTCTAGGACATTCTGGCTGAGATGGAATACATCAACGCGATTGCTCTGAGCTGGGCCTGCGGTTGATGTAAAGTCAATATTCGTGGGAATCATTTGCGGACGAATTGCCATACGCAGGTCATCCCAGATGCCCCCAGCTTTCAGTTCTTGGACGCTGCGACCTCTACCTAATAACTCGGTTTGAATGTATCTAGAGTGTCCATAGGCATCGCGGCGGAAGTTATCTTGATCGAGACCCGGATCGAACATTTTGCCCCACAGATCGTTGAGAACATCATCAAACAATTGGGTGGGAGTGACGGACATTTCAAACTGCTCCATCATCAGTCCTAGAGAGTCGCCCCAGAACACCGCATCAGCACCGCGAGTCATGAACTTTTCTGCGATCGGATCGCGACGGCCAGCGTAGTACACGACAAATCTGGCATCTGTACTCGTATCGTCTGATAGGAGTTTGGCATCATCCGTTAACTTGGTCAGCTCAAACAGACTGGCTGTGGGATAGCGACGCAGATCGTGTTGGATCAGAGCGGGTTCAGGCTCAGTCGCTGGACGATTGATTTGTTTGAAGTAGCGGCGATACTCACCCCAGGCGTTTTTCAGTTCAGAGCGCTGGACGTATTTTTGGTCATAGATTTTTGTCCACTCATCTGGTGTTTTTCCGCCAAACTTAGCGGCATCAACGGGTTTTGCCTTGAAATCATCTAAGTCTTTCTGAACCTGACCAATTTCTACCTGGACGTGTTTTTTAATTTCAATTTGGACGTTATTGAGTCGCTCGGCAGCAATCAAATCGCCAGCTTTGAAAAGGTCGAATGGGAAGAATCCTTCTGTCATCGTAGTTCTCCTTAAGAAGATTGTTGGTGAATCAACGTGGTAGCAATTGACCGCTAGATGCAGGTATCGCGAGTCACATCAACCCGAACACCCGCTGCTTTTGCTTGCAGCACGCCAATGGGTGTGGGTTTGAGGATGTCCTGCATGAGAGCGGGTTGAGGGCTGCCCAAGGCTACCTGTCGGGCATTTTCAAAGCGGCTGGCGGTATAGGCGATCGCAATGTCATACATCGCTGGCCCAGAACCAGATGGGCGGGCTGAAACGGTAATGTCATTTCCCCACGCACCCGCCGTTCGCGCTTGCAACTTGATATATCCGCTAACCCCTTTTTCGGATAAGTAAATCTGAGCAAACTTGTCTTTCTTACCCAATGTCAGGCGTTGGGGTTTACGGAAGGGAATTTCTACAATCTTTCCGCCGAGGGGAACGGTACTCACTGACTCGGCTTTAACCAGGTTAGATTTCTCGTTAATCAGCGTGACTAGATAATGAATGCGATCGAAACTTTCATCCCCGGTTTTTTCCGTCACTGCATCTGAATACAGCTCCGGCTTATCCTTTTCCTGACTAAATCGCGCTTCATTAAACCGTCCACCAAAGCGGGTTGGTAAATCGGCTGGCAGGTTGACAACAAAACTGCCAGGACGATTATTTGACCAGGCAAAGCTGACACTGACTGGCGGATCGAGTTGCGTTGTCGATGCAGTGAAGACTGCTTCGAGCAATTTTGGTGGAACATCGGAGCAATTGCTGCGATGACGGTGGTGAGTAAAGCGGCTGACATCAAACACGCCCCGTTCGTAACACGTTTTCCCAGGAAAACACGCTTCATCAAAGTTGGACTGATTGAAACGGCTGCTGTAGCAGTCTAGATAAATCCACTCCGATTGACCGCGAGGCAGGGTCAATACGCTACCCTTATCCAGTTCCTCGGCAATGACTACCTGAGACTTGGTACAAAGCTGGTAGATGATGGAATGCGGTGCAGAGGACTCCGCCCCAATCGTTACCTGCTGATACTGTTCTGACTCACTCTTGTGGGACGAGCGGTGCAAACTGACATCAAACAGGGGGTCGATCTGCTGCACGATGAGCGTCCGCGCGGTATCATCTGTATACAACGTGCCGCTGAGGATGACCACTCGGTCTTGGTAAGCGGTCAGGTCAATACCTGGTGCAGCTCGCAACTCTAGGATTGCGCGTTCCGTGGCATCCACCAGTTGTACCCTAGCGTTTTGTATCCGGACACGACCCTTGAACGGCTCAGAATTGCGATCGCCTGTAATAATCTCAGGGGCGATGGTTGGTGGTAGGCTTTCCCTCACTGAGACGGCAATCCCACACGTAGCCGAGTCAGATTGCAAGGCACGTAGCCGCACGATTTTGGACGATAGCGGGTTGTTCAACTGCAAGCTTTCTTGGTTATGAGCATCGTGACGCAGTTGATAGTCGCCCTCGAATGGCACCCAAACTTGACGACCAATCGGACCAACGAGAATATCAGAGGCAGAAACCGAACGGGTGGTACCCTTGGCAGAAGCGATCGCGGCTTTCAATCCAGCTTTCGCATCGCATTGCAACTCGACGGTTTCCTCCGCATCCAGGATCGCGAACAAGCGCACCTGCCAGCCCAATGTTTCGTTGACGAGCGTCGGGCCTACAGTTCCTTGAGGTGCTAAAATTTTCACCTTAGCAACCGTCTCGGCTACGCCACTGTTATCGATCCAGCAGCGATCGCCATGACGCATGGCACACCCTAATGTCTCGTTGAGTTGGGGTAAGTATTCCATCAACTCCAAATAGCGGAGCGGTTGGAGGGACAAGCGACTGCCTGCACCTGTAGTTGGTGAGGTGAGTTGTAAGCGATCGCTCGCCGTCAAACTCGCTAGTCCCGGAACAGCGGCATTAATCGCCGCGAGTATTTCATCCGAGAATGTCGCCGCCGGATCGAAGCCCGCCACATCAATATCGATTGCGCGATCGCTATCTACAGACAACCGAAGCAGGCTACGCTGACCTAAGTTAACGGGTTTGGTAAGGTCAATTTCACCTGTAATAATGGCGGGCGTAGCGGCTTGCCCTTGCGCCATTGTTGGAGCCTTATCCAGTAGTAACTTGCTTGCATCGCCTGAGGTATAAGGCTCTAGCGTTAGCTCTGCGGTGGAACCAGAATTGGGAGATCGCAAAATTAGATAATTGCGATCGCTAGACGCAGAGGCGACACCCGGAACCTTGGCATTGATAGCGCTGACAATCTCACTTAGCTTGACGGCGTTGAGATGTTCTGACGAAACTCCTGCCGCGCAATCAATGTCAACGGCTGCGGAAGTCCCAAGTTGAAGGCGCAGGAATCGAGCAGTTCGTAAGTCAGCATTCGTACTGAAATTGACCGTTCCTGTCACTTGCGCCGAGAGCGCATCTGTGCCTTGATACAGACGAGGGGGCGTAATCCCGAACAGTGCTGCCGTTACATCTGCACCAGTAGGAACATCAAACCGAATTTTGCTAGCCGTCCCCGTGGATAGCGAAGTCAAAATCAGATGCTTCCCGTCCGTTTTGGCCACAACTTGCCCGATCGCTCCATTAATCGTCATCATGAGTCGATCGAGAGGCTGGAGGCTGGATTCGGCTCCTGTCAGGGGAATTTCTTTCACACCAAACCCATCGACTTCGAGCTTAATCGCAGCGTTTGGACTTAAGGTAATGCCCTGACTCAAATCCACCGTGCCAACAAACTTGACTTGGGTGGCATCTTGCCCTTTGAACGTTCCAGGCTTTACGCCTAACACGACACTCAGCGCATCTTCAACTTGAGGAGGTTCGATGGTGATGCGGCTATCGCTGCCATCGGTGAGAGAGGTGAGGATGAGGTGCTGTCCGTCGTGACTGGCAACCTCCTTACCTAGGCGAGTGTTAATCACCTGCACGACTTCGTCCACTGTCGTCACTCGCGGACGCTGGCCTGCACAGTTAATATCAATGGGAGTCTTGCCATCAAAACCAATACGCAGGTAACGCTGGTTTTGCAGATTGACACTGCGACTTAAGTCAACCGTACCCACTATTTGAGCGCTCGTCGCGGCTTTGCCTTGCGCCTCTTGGGTGAGAAAGCCAAAGATGGCTGGAGTGGCTTCATCCGTCACCATTGCTCGCGTGACAAACTGCCGCTGATGTTCGGTTTCTAGGGGCAGAATGTCTAAGCGGCTGATGCTGCCAATCGTCGGAGACGTGAGAATCAGGCGTTTCCCCTGGCGGGAAGCGATATTGGGTAGTGCCTGATTAATCGCATTCACCAGTTCGTCTAGATGTCTGGAGCGTGCAGTTTCGGGATTTTCTCCCTCGATTTTGAGATTAATGTTGAATCCAATCTCAACCGGGGAACCGCTATCGACAGCGATGAGGATAGCACCGATAAATACACCCTTCTGACCTTCATCTAACCCTTGAGTTAGATTGGGTTCGCTCGCTATTTGGGCAGCGGTTGCATCATTTCCTTGAAAGATGCGGGAACGAATCCCGAAAATTTCCTCAGTCGCGTCACCTGTTGGTGCAGGTTCCAGGACAATCCGCCCTCGCGCTCCGACTCGCCGCCCAGTCAACGTAACAAAGCGACCATCTTGGGTTGCAACCTCAGCGCCAACCGCATTGTTGATTGCCGTGACAATCTCGGTAATCTGGGTGTTGCGGGGATTAGCTCCCGCACAATTAACGGTTAGAGTGGTATCTTCATCGAGTCGGAAACGAATATTGGCGCGATCGCGTAAATCAACCCCTTGACTTAAGTCACGCTTGCCTTTAAGTTTCGCCGGTTGAATATCTTGACCGATGTAGAACGAATTGACCGAGCCAAATAGGTAAGACGTGGCGTCCTGAGCAGCGGGTAAGTGGAAAGCAATGCTACTGTTAAACCCAGTCGTGGGGGAAGTCAGCGTCAGATAGCGTCCCTCGCGCAGCGTTGCCAGATTCGGGATTCCTAAAGCACGGTTAATCGCATCGCAAACTTGTTGCGGAGTCGTCTGTGCTGGATTGGCACCTGCACAGTCAATCTCAGCGAGTCGAGTGCGATCGATCTCTAGACGCAAGTACCGACGTTGACTCAAATCCAGGCTACTACTCAAGGCAACAGAACCCATAACTTGAGCCGCCTTGGTCTCGCTACCTTGATATACCCAAGGCGCTAAGCCTAGAATGCGTTCCGCCGCATCGTGCAGACCTTCCTGTACCTCCAAGCGGCTGGATGCTCCAGTCGTGGGCGAGGTTAGGGTCAGGTACCCATCGGCATTGTGCGCGACTGCTCGTCCTCCCAGCACCCGGTTAATCGTCTCAACAATGGTCTGCAACGGGACGCTTTTAGGGTCTGCACCTGCCACCAAATCGATTTCTACTGGAGCTTGGGCATCCACCTGCAACCTCAGCAGGTTGGCATCGCGCAAATCTACGCCGTTACTGAGATCGACTGTACCTTTGACCTGAGCTGGATGAGCCGTCTGACCAACTACCGTAGCCGTTTTCACGCCAAAGACTTTTTGGGCTGCATTATCGCGCCTGGGTTCTAAGGTAATTAAATTCTGCGGCTGGCGGTTCCACCAGCAGTCCATATCGTCGTACTCATCCTTAATGCGAAGCGCGAGGGCTTCTGCCGTGACTCGTAGAATGCCTTGAACCGTGACAGTGCCGTCTAGAAAGGTGCGAATGTAGCGTTTCAGGTGTTCGCGAAACTCCTCAACCGTCTCCAGTACCTCACCAGGGTCATCATCCAGATTGCGGGGAAAACCGCTAAGATCGGCTTCGCGACGCGGTGCTAAACCGTACAGTGCGGCGATTTTTGCTAGGTCATCGATCGCTTCGCTACCGCGATCGGCATAATCGACCCAGTGAGCGGCCATCACAGCGGCTAAGGTGTTCTCTGCCGAAAGCAACTCCCTGCCGAAGGTATCAATCAGGGCATACAGCACCTCTGGTCTAGGGTCAATCCGAAATGTACCGGGGAGAAGCTTGAGAATACGATCGGTTTTAGTTGGCATATCAACGCTCCGGTTACACTAGGATGATGTCGGCAGGTTCCAGATCGAGGACAATCCACCAATTCTCAGTACCGACCTTCGCGATAACCTGAAACTGACCCTTCTCAATGTCTTCGTCTTTGGCTGGCGCACCCGTTACTGTTCCTGATTGAATCAAGCTACGGTCGGCAATGCGACCTCCATCCGGAATTAGTGAAGGCGTGGTATCTGTCAAAACCCGAGCGATCGCGTCTTTTTGGGCGGTAGAGTCCGTAGCTGGAATGCTCTGCAACGCAGTGAAAACAGCATCTGTCAGCTTTTCGGTACCCTCTTGCCCGACACCACTGTGCCAGGTTGTCACTTCAATTACTTTGGCTTTTGGCTTGCCTGTGGTGTCTTTGGCAACTTCTTTGACAGTTGCGATCGCTTTGAGTAACTTCTCTCCCTCCACAGGCTGACCGCTACTCAAACCATCCACATAAGCTTGAATAGCCGCAATGATGTCATCGATCGCTTTG
>DATNPC010000491.1:0-9003 GCA_036703375.1 Allocoleopsis sp. | reverse complement strand
TCCTGCCTGCTGGCGGTAATGATTGGAGTGCCTCTATGGGGTCAAATCCCCACTCTGCTAAAAACTTCAACATCGCCTCGTAAGCGATAAGTCCCCCATTATCGGAAATGTGATAGCGAATCAGGGGAATGCCATTGTCTCCGGAAAATAGCAGCGTACCGTCTTGAACTTCAAAGAAGCGACTCAAGGGGTCATATTGTACCAACGTTGGCAATCGCGATTCCCCAAATAAGGTGCGGGACGCGTCGGGATGTTCTGCCAGAAATCGACGGATGCAGATACTCAAGGGTGTCTCATTCCCTAAAACTCCAGCATCGGCGGTGCCATACAGCGAAGCAGAATCATAGCAGGGATGGTTCGAGCCAACCCGTTCCCCAACCAAACTGCGCCACTCTTCGCTGAACACCTCTCCCGCCATTACCAACTTAATGCGATACGGCTGCCACTCGATGCCGCGAGCGATACCCGTATCAATCACATCCTTCAGAAATGGCGGATAACCCAGCAAGACAACTTGCTCGAAGCTGGAACCCAATTCTTGCACGACGCGAAAAATTTCTTCTTTGTTGTTGCCAGGAGTGACAACGGTGATGGGGTAGCCTTTGCTGGCGAGGTAGCGGCAGCAGTTGGTGGTAAACATGCCACCCACCCAAGTTCCCAAGGTAAAGCAAATGACGGCTAAGGTGCGGCGGGTGTCGGCACAAAAGCTATCGTGGAATATCTGCTCGAAGCGCGTGGCAATTTGGAGTTCGTCGCTGAAAAAGCGCGGCCAAACGGTTGGTTTACCGGTAGAACCAGAGGAAACTGCGATCGTATCGCACAATTCTAGCTGCCCGTTGCGGCACAACTCGGCTAGGGGATAACGCGAATGGTAGTTTTGTTTGGTAACGAGTGGTAGTTTTACGAAATCCTCGAAGGTTTGGATGGATCTATCATCTATGCCCTGTTGTGCCAAAAAAGTCTTGTAAGCAGGTACACGAGCAGCAACATCGTGAAACAACGCCAGAGCAGCAGATTCGGGAGAAGTCGTTTGATGCCGTTTGAGTTTGTCTTCAAACGGTGTGGTGAGAAACTCTTGGAACGCGGTAACGGCTCGGTGACGTTGTTCTTCCTGCATCTTTGCGATCGCGTGAGTGAAAAATTACGATTACGATACTTGATGTTCGTTCTGTGTGGCAATTGCTCCGAAACGGCGTTTACTCCTTAGTTGAACATGCAGCCTCTTTATTGCAGTCAAGGCCATAAAAATGACTCCACTAACCGCTTTTGCATTCAGTGCGGGCAGCAACTGCCCTTAGCGGTGGGGCAAGTTCTCGACAAGCGCTATCGGATTGTCAGCCAGTTGGGGCAGGGTGGCTTTGGCCGCACCTATTTAGCGGAAGCGCTGCATCGCTTCAACGAGCGCTGCGTCCTCAAGGAATTTGCTCCTCAAGTTCAAGGGGCTGCGGAGTTAGAAAAAGCGAAAGAGCTTTTTGAGCGGGAAGCTGGGACGCTGCATCAACTTCAGCATCCCCAATTGCCGAAATTTTGGGAGTTGTTCCAGGCAGACTTGGGAGGCGGAGTGGGCTGTCTGTTTTTGGTGCAGGACTATGTTGAGGGTCAAAGTTACTTCGACATCTTTAAGTCGGGTCAGCGGTTGAGCGAGGCGCAAGCCGTACAATTTATGTGCCAAATACTACCCGTTCTCTCCTATATTCACTTAAAAGGTGTGATTCATCGGGATATTTCTCCTGACAATATTATTCTGAGAGACTCAGACAATCTGCCCGTTTTGATAGACTTTGGTTGCATCAAGCAAGTGGCGGTAACGGCTGTTTCCAACTTGACTCGGCTCGGAACTTTATCCACTCGCATCGGTAAAAAAGGATACGCTCCACAAGAACAGATGCAGCAGGGAAAAGTGTATGTTAGCAGTGACCTTTACTCCCTCGCTGTAACAGTCCTAGTCTTGCTCGCTGGCAAAGAACCTAAAGACTTGTATGACAGCTATCAGGGGAGTTGGCGCTGGGGGGACATGAAACTCGACCCTCAACTGCAAGCGATTTTATACAAAATGTTAGCTCATCGACCGGGCGATCGCTTTGCGTATGCAGTGGATGTACTCGAAGCGCTTCAGTCGCAGACTTCATTTTCGCTACAGCCTAATCCGGTGCAAAAGTCAACCCAGGCGGTTGCTCTCAAAGCGAATCCTGTTCCCAACTCACCCAATGCCCAGTTAGCTCCCACTCCAATTGCTGCCAACGCGAATATTTCGCAAATGCACACCCTAGTGGTTGCCCCAAAAGCCCCCCCTAAACCTGTCCCGGTTGTCCCAGCTACACCCAGTCCAGTGACACCGCACGCCAATCCTCAACCCGCGATTCAAAGCCCGCCTCAATTTCCCCAATTTCTCATGCGGGTGGTTTTCTTGACAATGAAGCTAACCGTGGGAGCGGGCTTGATTGTTGTAACAGGATTTGCCAGTTGGGCCGTGATGAATTCAGTCATGCGTTCAGTAAGCTTGGGGCCTCTCGTCGAGCGCTTACCTAGTACTGCCCCAAGTAATTCCCCCAGTTCTTCCGAACAGAACCGAACGGACAACCTGTTGCGTCGCCGTCAAGCGTTAGCCATTCCCGCAGGATTCTTTAATAAACTGGTTAATGACTCATTTTATGGCAGTCACCCAGAGTTACAAGGACGCAGCCTGACGATGAGTTCAGACGATGCGGCTTTACGCAACGAGTGGTACAAAATAGCCGAGGATTTACTCGATAAACTAGAACAGGCTCAACTCAGTGCAAGCGCTCGTCGCCAACTCGGAAGCTACGGTCAACGGGATTACCAAATTTGGCAACGCCAAGTCAAGCAACGTCAGTTCGGTAGCAATACCATCGACCAGCTCAAACAGCAAACGGATGAAAACTTCTATCAGCTATTTCCTCAGCAACGAGGGAAGAAACTCGACTTGCAGACTTTTGGTCAAATCTGGTACGCCCTTTTCTCGGATCGAGTCAGTCAACTCAGTCAGTAAACGTCAAAACAATTTCTTACAGGATTAAACTCTCTCTCCCCGTCTCCCCGTCCCCCCATCTCCCCGTCTCCCCGTCCCCCATCTCCCCATCTCCCCTTTATTTGCCGTTTCCCTATGCCCTTCTATTGCACTAAAGGTCACGAAAATCCCCCCGGTAGTCGTTTTTGCGTTCAGTGTGGCGAGCAACTGGTTCAGCCGGGGAACCAAGGCATTCAGGCAGGGCAAATGTTGGGCGGTCGGTATCGCGTTGTCCGGGAACTAGGGCATGGTGGTTTTGGGCGCACTTACTTAGCAGAAGACCTCAATCGGTTCAACGAACATTGCGTACTCAAGGAATTCGCGCCTCAAGTGCAAGGCACCTATGCCCTACAAAAGGCAGAAGAACTGTTTGCGCGGGAGGCAGGGGTTTTGTACAAGCTCCAACACCCCCAAATCCCTAAGTTTCGGGAGATGTTCCGAGTTAAACAACAGGATAAAGGTCTTCTTTTCCTCGTCCAAGACTATGTCGAGGGACAAACTTACCACGCTTTACTAGAGGCTCGCAAGCGCCAAGGCATGCGGTTTAATGAAGCGGAAGTCACTCAACTGATGCTGCAACTCCTCCCAGTTTTGCAGTACATTCACTCGCTGGGTGTGGTTCATCGCGATATTTCTCCGGATAATCTCATTTTGCGGAATTTAGATGGATTGCCCGTGCTGATTGACTTCGGGGGCGTCAAGCAACTGGCGGCAACCGTTGCCTCTCAGTTTTTGGCAGCACAGGGCGTTGCGAGTTCGTCTGCCACTCGCTTGGGGAAGGTGGGCTATTCGCCTCCCGAGCAGATGCAAGGGGGAATTGTGTTTCCCCACAGCGATTTGTATGCGCTTGGAGCAACTGTAGTGGTATTGCTCACGGGAAAGGAACCGCAACAGTTGATTGACCCCCAGACAATGATGTGGAATTGGCGGAGGGAGGTGAACCTCAGTCCCAAATTTGACAGTGTTTTGGATAGAATGTTGCAACCGAGACCGAGCGATCGCTTTTCCTCAGCGGGTGAAGTCATACAAGCCCTTACCACAACTCCCTCCCCCGTAGCCTATCCTCCAACTCAGCCCCCGTTACCGCAAGTTGAACCAACACTGGCAGTCGCTCCTCCCCCCGTCACTCCTCCCGTTCACCAACCCGCTCTCCCCGTTGCCGAAACACCTTCATCTAACGCTACAGTTCAGCCGTCTTCCAGTTGGTTTAAGACTATCGGCTTGGCACTCGTCTCAATAGTGGTGGCAATTGGAGTGGGTTGGTTCGCTGGCAATTGGTGGATACGTTCTCAACTCAAATCCGACGACGTTCAGCCACAACCAACCGATAGTAATTCAGGTGTCTCGCCCACCGATGAATCAACCCCTGAACCCACGCCGCAGCTTTCTCCCGAAGAACTGCGGCGAAAAGAAGCACTTCAGCAGCGTCGCGTCGCTCTCAATATTCGCTATAACTTCTATGCGGCGTTGGTGAACGAGGAGTTTTGGAATCAGTATCCCAATCAACGAGGTCGTCAACTCGGTACTGGTCCGGAAGATGCTAACTTAAGATCGCAGTGGGATGCGATCGCATCTGAGAAGCTGGCACAGTTAGAGCGACTCAAGTTAAGTGAAGCAGCGCGACGGCAGTTGGGCGGCTATAAACCAGCTGACCTCAATCGCTTCAAAGCCGACGCCAACAATTTACGAGTCAGTAGCCGCTCGTTGTATGACCTAGTTGATGCAAAGTTCTTTCGCGCTTTTCCTCAAGAACGAGGCAAGGATTTTCTCAATCAGCCTATCGGTCAAGTGTGGCAAGCAATGGTGTTCGATACGCTCAGCGCTTTGAAATCTGGAGCTGCCCTAGAGCGAATTCAATTTGAGCCAGGTAGTGTTAACAAACAAGTCAACGGCACCTTAAAACCAGGAGAAGGGAAAATCTTCATTGCCAATCTTTCTGCGGGTCAGAAGATGGATGTCAAGCTTTCCACGGCTCGCAGTGCCCTGTTCTCTATATACAGTCCGACGGGTCAGACACCTCCTATCTTAGAAGATTCTAGCGATCGCTCTTGGTCGGGGCAACTCTCAGAATCGGGTTTCTACGAATTTGTCGTTGTTTCCGAGGCTTCTAAGTCGATTAACTATCAACTCGACCTGACTGTCGAGAACCAAACTCCACCTGAATCGCCATCGGAATCTCCTTCGGCATCACCATCGGAATCTCCCACGGATACTCCAACTCAGTAAGCGGAAGAAATTAATTTGCTCATACTGTCTCCCATCAATCCTGGAATGCCCCCTAAATCCCCCAATTCTGGCGGACTTTGAATGTATTCTCCCCCCAAAATTGGGGGGCTGGGGGGGCGAAGATCAACTTTTGCAAGAGACGCCTGTAAACGCAAGTACACAACGAGCGAATGAAAATTCTTAGCCCTTCTGCCGTCTGCCCTCTGCCTTCTGCCTTATTTTTCAGCTAGGTTTAATCTTATGCCCCATATTTCCGGAAATCTACCGACAGAGAGATGTAATCACTATTAAGATCGTTACCAGTAATCAAGCGGTTGATATGGCAAGTACATCTAATCTTCAGGTCACGATTTCCCTAGCCGATCCCAGTTTGGATGATGAAGAGTTGCAAGCGGAAGTGGAGAATTTGCTACCCCAGATTAGAGAAGTGGATGGAGTTGAACACGCAAATTTAGTACCCGTTGAAAAAGCGCCGCCTGGTTCAAAGGCTTTGGGAGGGTTTTTGTGGGGGTTGCTAATGGCTGAAGTGAATCCTGCCAATATTAAAGCTTTATTTGGGTTTTTAAGCGATCGCTTAGGTGCCAAACCCATTAAACTCAATCTTAAAACACCTGATGGTAGAGAACTGAGCATTGAAGCTAGTAGTCAAGCCGAGTTTGACTATGCATTTCAGAAAGCACAAGAATTTCTGAAACCATAGGCAGGCAACATGGCGAAGGTAGCACTGCTGATTGGGGTTAGTGAGTATGAGCCTGAGTTAAATCCGTTACCTGCGGCAGTGAAGGATGTCGAGGCAATGCGGCAAGTCTTGGTACATCCAGAGATGGGGGGCTTTGCTGAGGCAGATGTCACCGTGCTGAAAAATCCCCAACGGCAGGATATGGAAGATGCTATCTACAACCTGTTTGCCAATCGCCAGAAAGATGATTTGCTGCTATTTTACTTCTCCGGTCATGGCGTGAAAGATGATACTGGAAAGCTTTACCTGTCAACTAGTGTCACTCGCAAAGACAAGGGAAGGCTGGTGAAGCCATCAGCAGTAGCTGCTAGTGTTCTGCATGAAAATCTCAATGAGAGCAAATCCCAAAGGCAAGTCTTGATTCTGGACTGTTGCTTTAGTGGTGCCATTGCACAAGATTTGACTGTGAAAGATGACGACAGCGTTAATGTTCAGGAACACTTGGGCGGTAAGGGACGGGCGATTCTCACCGCTTCTAGCTCGACTCAATACTCCTTTGAGCAGGAAGGTTCTGAACTTTCTATCTACACTCGCTATCTAGTAGAGGGAATTGAAAAAGGGGCAGCCGACAAAGATGGGGATGGTTGGATTTCTGCTGATGAGTTGCATGAGTATGCCAGCAGTAAAGTGACAGAAGCGGCTCCGGCAATGACTCCCAAGTTTTACCCGGTGGAGGAAGGGTATAGGATTCGGCTGGCCAAGTCACCCAAAGATGACCCTAGGGTGAAGTATCGCAAGGAAGTGGAGCGCCGCATCAATCGCGGCAAATTTTCTATTCCTGCCCGTCACCTATTAAATTCACTGTACCGTCAGCTAAAGCTTGACCCTGAGGTTGCAGCTGCTATCGAAACCGAAGTTCAACAACCGTACCTGGAATATCAGCGCAAATTAGAAGAGTATGAGGAAACGCTAGTGGAGGCGATTGAAGCCGAGTCAACGCTGAGTGAATTCACGCTGAAGGACTTGAGAGACTATCAGCAATATTTGGGACTGAGGGATGAAGATGTCGCGCCCATTGAAGAACGGCTGATTGCCCCCCTAGCCCCCCAATTCTGGGGGGAACCGGAATCTCAAAGTCCCCCAGAATTGGGGGATTTAGGGGGCGAATGCCTAAGTCCTGACAGTCATACGAACTTTACAGAAGACTTGGGTAATGGAGTAACGCTAGAAATGGTTGCCATTCCCGGCGGCACATTTCTGATGGGTTCTCCAGAGAGTGAGGCAGAACGAAGTAATAGTGAAGGTCCACAGCACACCGTCACCCTTCAACCCTTTTTCATCGGTAAATTTCCGGTCACGCAAGCTCAGTGGCAAGCCGTCGCAGGCTTCTCCAAGGTTAAAATCGACCTCGATCCTGACCCATCCAGCTTTAAAGGTGCAAATCGCCCGGTAGAGCAAGTGTCGTGGTATGACGCTACTGAATTTTGTGCACGACTGTCAAAAAAAACAGGGCGGCAGTATCGGCTACCCAGCGAAGCAGAGTGGGAATATGCCTGTCGTGCTGGTACCACAACTCCCTTTCACTTTGGCAAGACAATTAGCCCAGAACTGGCGAACTACGATGGCAAGTACACTTATGGTTCTGGTTCTAAAGGAATCTATCGAGAGCAAACCACAGAAGTAGGCAGTTTTCCAGCCAATGCTTTTGGGCTATACGATATGCACGGCAATGTTTGGGAATGGTGTGCTGACCATTGGCATGACAGTTACAAAGGCGCACCAACTGATGGTAGTGTATGGCTTAGCGAGAATAAGAAGAATTATCGACTCCTGCGGGGTGGTTCGTGGGACGGCAATCCAGGGTACTGCCGCTCGGCGTTTCGTGGCGGCGATATGCCGGACACGCCCTACTGCGACGACGGTGTTCGGGTGGTGTGCGTGCGTGAGGACTCCCTAGGGTCAGAACTGGTAGATGGGAATTTACCGGGCGTACAAAGGGGAGTCCAGACCTGATCTGGTGATAGAGGTGACTCTGTCCGAAAATAAAATTGAGTCGGGTAGCTTGGTAGGCCGCACAGTCGAACAGTTGTCCGACTCATCTGCTATACCGACACAATGATAGGAATTTGCAAGTTGCATCATTTACCAGGGGTTTCAACCCTTAGCTCACAGGTAAAGTCGTCTAAAGACGACTGGATAAGCTGGAGAAGAGTTTTAGTTCAATACTTATGCACGAACGCAACCTGTAGGGGCAATCTCCCCCCGTGGTTGCCCCGCTTTTACTTATAGGTCGCGCTGTAGAAGATTACTTCACAATTGCAACACAATCGTCTCAGCCGTTGTAAATTCTCGGTGAAGATCGTTAGTTTTCTGAGCAGACGAGAGGTTCTATAGTTTTTTATTCAATGTTTCTACGTTAGGTTGTGATTATAGACCACCGTAGAAATGCGGAATTTCGCAAAGTCTACTTGAGCAGGTTTTACCTCAAGTAGTGCGATCGCTATTTCTGGAGCAGTGTTATCAGGGTGTAGTTCAGGTGACGGCTTTTCAATCACAACAAAAGCCTGTCGATAGTTATCGATGAATGAAAGTCAACAGTATTGCACCTAAAATACACTTAAAATGTTGGGCTACTTACGACAAAGAATTTTGGCAAGTACAGTAACATCACCCATCAAAGCTGACACTACAGAGTTGCAGACTCCTACGACCAAGACTGATATCGTGGTCTTGGGTACCTCAAATCAGTCTCAACTTTTGTCACTCGTATCGCAACCGAGTAAGGTAACGAACGGTACCGATAAAGGAGATTCACTGACAGGCACGGCTAGTGATGACACCATCAATGGTCTGAAGGGTCGGGATACGATCGTCGGTGGAAATGGTGACGACATCATTAATGGTGGTGCCGATGGCGATCAACTTACGGGAGGGTTAGGTCGCGATCGGTTTGTCTATGATAGCTTTGGCGATCGGGGTGACACGATCAAAGATTTTAACCCTAAAGAAGATGCACTAGTCCTAACCGGTCTGTTTAAAGAGATTGGCTACCTAGGTGTCGATCCTATCG
>DATNPC010000490.1:0-8058 GCA_036703375.1 Allocoleopsis sp. | reverse complement strand
TCTGCTTCTTCTCCCGCTCCCAATTAGCGTCTCTCGTGCTTTTTGCCTGAATGCACAAAGACTTTCGCACAGGCAGGGTTTATCCTCGCCGACATCTGGCGCTGCGCTCGATTAGGTTGGGTTCAGGAGAATGCACCCAGCTCAATTCTAGATTCCTACATTCAACGTCGTCAGGAGCTACAGCTAACGATATTGCTTAAGTAATAAGCTACGAGAGGATTTGTCGCGATAAGTCAAGATAAATTAAAGATATTTTGAAGATATTGTGAGATTCTGAACTCCCAGTGGAGCGATCGCACTTCTACAGGCGATCGCAATTCAGGGCTGACTCAGTGCAGCGTGACATCAATAACTATCCAATTAAACAAGCTTACTGTACAACCTTTCTTGCCTTAAAGCTTCCTGCCTCCTGCCTTTTGCCTTCTAGCACTCAGTGGCACTAGGGTACCTTTATTTAATCTCCAGTTTGTCTACCGGAATTTTGATATATTGGATTGAAGACCTTTCTTATAGTATTTTTACTCAAAACAAGCATTCAATCTCCGGCAGGTCTATGAGCATTTCTTCTGGTCAACGACAAGATTTACCGGCAAAATTTCCCACACAAGTCAAGACAGCGGCTAACGTACAGCAGCTACCTCAATCAGAGCCAATGTTTTACTACTTTGCCTATGGCTCTTGTATGTGTCCAGTAGACTTGAAGCGATCGCTTGGCGAAAAAACCCATGCTTATGTGATTGGCCCCGCAACGCTCCAAGGCTATCGGCTAGGTTTTTATCGCAAGTCCAAGCTACGTAACTGTGGTGTCCTGGATGTAGTGCCAGATCCAACCTCAACCGTTGAAGGAGTGTTGTATCGTTTACCTTGGCGCTTGAGCGATGCCTTGGACGAACGCGAAGAAGTTCCTAAAGGCGGTTATCGGCACGAAATGATTGATGTCCTGAGTGGGGAGCATTTGTACAGAAATGTTCGTACTTATGTAGTGGTTAACAAATTAGCCGAAGAATTAGCTCCCAACGATTGGTACTTTAATGTTGTTCTGCGAGGTGCAGTGACTTGCGGACTGCCAGAGCAGTATTGCTGGAAGTTGTTTAATCACATGTACCAGCTACAGCAAAATCATTGGGAAGATCGGACGTTGCGATCGGCGTAGAGAGTTCCGAACAATTAAGTTACTCAATCTTGTGGGGCAGGCGTCGCCCTTCGTGTCTCTACGCGCATGCTATGAGTCTATGCTTTACCTATAAGTCCCAGAATGCTGTAGGGGCGTTAGCGAAGCGGTAGCGAGGAACGAGCGTCAGCATTTGTCAGCATTTGGGCGATAGCAAGAAGACAAAAATCAAGGTTTGTTTTCCCAAATGCTTCGCCCTCAACCTGTGACATCATGAGCGTGGAAGGGCTAAGCATTCGCGCAGAAATATTCGGGTGCGAGCGACAAGATAAAACGCGAATGCTTAGCCCCTACAAAGTTTCAGGAGATATAGGTAAAACATAGTGCTATGAGTCAGGGGTGAACTAGAGAGTGCACCCCAAAAGAGGTAGTTGAATAGTTTTAGTTTGGACTACTGACTAACGATTAATTCAAATTCAAAGTTTTAGAAATAGTCAAGAGAATATCCGACTCAAATTCTCAAGATCTGCACAAATCCGAGCGATATTTTTATCCAAATTCGTATTACTAAAATCTCCTCTAAACCAAGATTATGCCCTGTTGCGATTGCAGAAGCACTCGTCATCATAAGTTATCAGGGATAGATTAAATACTGATTATGAAAGTGTTAAGACACTCGTTTTAGTCGCATTTTGCACCGAAGCAGCAGTCAATATAGAGTTATTAGCACAAGAGATGAAAGGCTTGTATCACCACGCCAGTAACGGATACAACTTAAGTTTTGTTCAGCCAACGGTAAGTATTGGAGGTTAGTATTTATCTGATTCGTTTGACTTCATCAAAGTTTTATGTTGAATCTATGAGATTTCTACTAATCTTTTATACGGCATTTGGCAAGCTATCAAGATAAGAAGATGAAGAGATTTCAGAATTAACATCTTCTTAACCAATTCTTAGTTTGAAAAAAATGTCTAGAGCAATAAATACTAAGCATTTGCTCATTAAGAACATACCTAAGTCCTAAGGAAGTTAAACCAGTGAAAATAAGAAAGAAAAGCCAGCGCAAGTTCCTCACTTTGGCAACAACCCTCACGCTTGCATTAGTAACCGGCAAGGCCGCGCTGGCTGGCAATGGTACTCCTATCAACCCCCACTCAGATAACGTACTGACCGTTGCCCTCTTCGGAGACTCACCCTACGGCACATCACCCACCGACACTTCTCAAACGCAGGCGACACCAGCATTCATCAACTCCATTAACGCTGACCCGAAGGTCGATCTTGTCCTCCACGTTGGCGACATCCACTCCGGCAAGCAGTACTGCACTGAGGCTTACGATCGCACAGTCTACAGTCTCTGGACGGCGTTCAAAGACCCGCTCATCTATACTCCGGGCGATAACGAGTGGACTGACTGCCACAAGGCTGCCGAGGGTGGCGGTACATACAACAAAATGACGAAGCAGATCGACTATGTACGCGACGCGCAAGGCAACCTCGTTGACTATGCTGGCGGCAATCCGATCGCTAACCTCGAACTCATCCGGTCGATCTTCTTCGCCAACCCCGGATACTCGCTGGGCGGACGCAAGCAGCAGGTGCAGTCACAAGCTCAATACTTTGACCCCGCGTACCCAACCGATGCAAAGTTCGTCGAGAACACGATCTGGATGCAGTCGAAAGTACTGTTCGTAACCATCAACTTGCCGGGTGGCTCGAACAACGACACCGACATATGGTACGGTGCTCCCACTCCTGGTGAAGCACAGATCAAAGAAGCCAGCGAACGCACGGGTGCCGACCTCCGCTGGCTCGATGCCGCCTTCCAAACTGCTGCCGCCTATCACGCTGAGGCGATCGTCATCGTCGCTCAGGCTGATATGTGGGACCCTGAGAAGGGAGCCGCTCACCAGGCTCAATACGAACCCTTGGTTCAGAGCATCGCCTCACATACCAAAGCGTTTAGCAAACCCGTGCTCATGTTCAACGGTGACTCGCACACCTATCGCTCGGATAACCCCCTCTCGCCGACTGCCTCCTGCACATTGGAAGGGTCAGCCTCCTGCACTTCTGTGGCTTCTATCCATCCGGGGTACGATGTGTCCAATTTCCACCGCGTCGTTGTACACGGCAGCACCTTCCCGCTTGAGTGGCTGAAGCTGACGATCGACCCGAAGGCGAACTATACCGCAAGTCCGAACGCCTTTGGTCCCTTTACCTGGGAACGCATACAGCCATAGCTTGAATGACTGATTGTGTGAGAAAACTAGCACCGTCCGCTGGGGATGGTGCTGAGTTGAAGACAAAAAAGGGTAAAGCGATTAACGAGCAGCAGCTTCTATCAGTTCTGGCTCTTTGAACAGCGCCGTACTCAAGTACCGTTCGCCAAAGCTGGGCTGTATCGCGACGATTAACTTACCAGCATTTTCGGGACGTTTCCCGACCTGAATAGCTGCATATACAGCAGCGCCGGAGGAGATGCCGGAGAGCAACCCTTCTTCTCTGGCTAAGCGACGGCCGTAAGCGAGTGCATTTTCATCCTCAACCTGGACGACTTCATCAATTAAATCGGTACGGAGAACTTGGGGAACGAATCCTGCACCAATGCCCTGAATCTTGTGGGTTCCTGGCTCTCCACCGGAAAGCACGGGGCTGTTCGCCGGTTCGACAGCGATCGCTTTAAAACTAGGTTTGCGCTGCTTGATAACTTCCGCCACACCTGTAATAGTACCGCCAGTACCGACTCCAGAAATCAGAATATCGATCTGACCGTCGGTATCTGCCCAAATTTCTTCTGCCGTTGTTTCTCGGTGAACCTCCGGATTGGCTGGGTTTTGGAACTGCTGCGGCATGAAGGCATTGGGTGTGCTGGCAACAATTTCCTCAGCACGAGCAATAGCGCCTTTCATCCCCTTAATTCCTGGAGTGAGTTCCAGAGCTGCACCATAGGCTTTGAGCATAGCTCGTCGTTCTAAACTCATGGTGTCGGGCATGGTTAAAATTAACCGATAGCCTTTGGCGGCTGCTACCATCGCCAGCGCAATACCCGTGTTACCAGAGGTTGGTTCAACGATTGTAGTTTTGTCGGGATGGATTAGACCCGCTTGTTCCGCCGCTTGAATCATACTCGCGCCAATCCGATCTTTTACAGAAGCGGCTGGGTTCATTCCCTCCAGCTTGAGAACAATCCGCGCTGCACACCCTTCAGCCTGGGGAATGCGATTGAGCTGAACCAGAGGAGTACGACCAATTAATTCTGTTACATCATTTGCAATCCGCATACTTCTACCTCTAAGAGGGCTAAATTAACTAAATTAAAAATTCATTACCCAAGCCTAACGGCGTCCTCTTATTAACCTATACTACGGTTTTCCGGTTTATATTTTGTATTTTTGTTGATTTTGGAACTCCTTTCAGTGTGTCATATGTGGACGATCTTTGGCTGACGGTTATGATAGCGATCGGATTGGGTAAAATTTTGAATTACCAAATTCCTAGAGAATTACCGAGAATTAGAGCAAGTTAGCTACCAACTTCACAGCACACCCAAGGAGGTAACGGCTACCTTTGCTGAATACCGCGATCGCAGACTTGCGAATTATATTTGAGCGTGACCCTGCTGCACGTAACTGGCTCGAAGTTCTCTTTTGTTACCCTGGCTTACAGGCAATATTTTTCCATCGGGTAGCCCACTGGCTTCATTGCCGGGGGGTTCCTTTTATTCCCCGTTTGATGTCCCATCTCGTTCGCTTTTTTACGGGGATTGAAATCCATCCCGGAGCAAAAATTGGTAAGGGTGTATTGATTGACCACGGAATGGGTGTCGTCATTGGAGAAACGGCAATAGTAGGGGACTATTCCTTGATTTATCAAGGAGTTACTCTCGGTGGTACGGGTAAGGAAACGGGCAAGCGGCATCCCACTCTCGGTAAGAACGTTATTGTTGGGGCTGGGGCTAAAGTGTTAGGCAATATTGCCATCGGCGACCATGTTCGTATCGGTGCGGGTTCAGTGGTCTTAAGAAATGTTCCCGCTAATTGTACGGTGGTTGGAGTACCGGGTCGTATTGTTGACCGTAAAGGGAAACCTGGAGCGCCTCTCGATCATGGGCGCTTACCGGATACTGAAGCTCAAGCCATTAGAGCCTTGCTTGACCGCATGCAATTTTTGGAGCAAGAGGTCGAGCAGTTGAAAGTACAATTCGATTTACAAACAGAGACTGGCGATGAGACAACAAAACATGACTGGGTAGCGTCGTGCGATCGACTCATTGGAGAATTTATCGATGGAGCTGGAATCTAGCAAAGGCTTTTCACAACCCGCAAAATGCATAGACTAGAGTGCCAGCCCAGTAATCCCAGAAGCATTTATTTTGCCTAGGGACTCCTACCCCTGGGAAAATCCAGTCGGGGCAACCATGGGGGGATTGCCCCTACTATTCATGAACCGGCGCTCAGGTAGACTAAAACATAAACGCTTGACATCTAGCGTGTATTTGTCATAAGTTCCAGACACTTGATTGCTAAGGCTCGGCCACTATTGATGCGGTGGTCGAACCCATCAATGTCTTTTGGTAGTAAGATTCCAAAAATTTTTCAGGTTTAAATACGGTCTGATTTGAGGAAAAAGACTATGGCTCATGCTTGCTGTGGACCGGGCTATGCTTCTCCAGAAGCTGCGATACAAGCAGAACGAGAAAAACTGCTTTATGCGATCGCGCTTTATACTGGCACTGGGATTGAAGAACCCGATTATTTAGCCACTGTAGACGTTGACCCGGACTCCCCAACCTACTCCCAAATTATCCATCGCCTGCCCATGCCCTACATTGGGGATGAACTGCATCACTTTGGTTGGAATGCTTGCAGTTCCTGTCACGATGACTCCAGCAAATCCCGGCGCTTTCTGGTAATTCCAGGCCAGCGTTCCAGCCGAGTCTACATTATTGATACGGCTGATGCGCGTGCGCCGAAAATTCACAAGGTGATTGAACCCGAGGACATCAAAGAAAAAACTAATCTAACTGCCCCTCACACCGTACATTGCCTCGCCAGTAGTCAAGTCATGATTTCTATGCTGGGAGACAGTGAAGGCAATGGGCCAGGAGGCTTCTTGTTACTCGATGAAAACTTTGATATTGCGGGTCGTTGGGAACATAAAGCTGATGGCATGCGCTTTAATTATGACTTCTGGTATCAGCCGCGCCATAACATTATGGTGAGTAGCGAGTGGGGCGCACCCAAAACCTACTATCCTGGCTTCGATCTCAAAGATGTAGAGGCTGGGAACTACGGGCACCAAATCCATTTTTGGGATTGGTCGAAGCACGAGATTATCCAAAGCGTTGACCTGGGAGAAGAAGGTTTAATTCCCCTGGAAGTACGCTTTCACCATAATCCCGACAGCACTCATGGTTTTGTGGCGGCAGCGTTGAGTAGTAATGTCTGGCATTGGCACAAGTCCAACGGTCATTGGGCAGTTGAGAAGGCAATTGATATCCCGTCCGTTGAGGTAGAAGGATGGCCGATTCCCGTACCCTCGTTAATCACGGATCGTCTACTCTCTATGGACGATCGCTACGTCTACTTCTCGAATTGGTTACATGGCGACATCCGTCAGTATGATATCAGCGATCCCTCGAATCCCAAACTGACCGGTCAAGTTTGGTGCGGTGGATTGCTGGGTAAAAGTAGCCCAGTCCAAGGTCATACGCTGGAGGGCGGCCCTCAGATGCTGCAACTCAGTCTTGACGGCAAACGGCTTTATGTTACGAACTCCCTGTTTAGCACCTGGGACAATCAGTTTTATCCCGGTTTAGCTAAAAATGGCTCTTATCTGTTGCAGATTGACTGCGATACAGAAAATGGAGGTCTGAACATCAACGAAAACTTCTACGTAGATTTCGGTCAAGAACCTGCTGGCCCAGCCCGCGCCCACGAAATGCGCTATCCAGGCGGAGATTGTACGTCTGATATTTGGGTTTAGCGTAGTGTAAGGAGGCAGAAGGCAGAAGGCAAGAAAGCTTTTTCACCTTTTTCAACTGGATAGTTATTTCTGCGCGGCTAAACATATCGATTCGCGTCGGCATTGTCTAGCTACTGTATTAATAATTAACACGCCCACGCATGGGAATGCGTGGGTTTTTCAGTCGCGATCGCTAAACACGTCAGGTTATGAGACACTCGTAAAGTGTTGATGACTCAACTCAAACATTTTGTGTTGAACGTGATGTATGCAGGCACAAGAGAAAATATTTTTATCGACAGTATTCCTCGCTCTCTTACTTCGACTATGTACTAGTGCAGAGTATGGAGACAAAAACTTTAACCTAATTAATAATTATCTCACTCGCCAAGTTCAGAATTGTTCGCTACAAAGTATTAATTTTTTGACGACTGATAATAAAGGAAATTCTTACGACCAAGGAGCCAATTATGTCATCATCTTTAATCCAAAAGCCAAAGATTTAGATTTTAAAGTAAGTCTAGGATTATCTCATAAACTTTACGCTAAAGACGAGAAGGATAAATTAAGGCAAAACTATGTTCCTAAATTATTCCGCGAACTGATTTCGGATGAAAATTCAACTCTAAACGGCAAATATCCCATTGCAGCGATTAATGCCGATTATATCGGCGTTGATAATAAACCCCAAGGACTCAATATTTCTAGGGGGGTAGAGTATTCCGGTAAATTTAAGGATAAGCGCTCATCTTTCGGGATTTCAGGGGGTAAACCCGAAGAGCGAGTCGCAACTATTCAGATTGGCAGACGAGCGAATGAACTGCTGAATTACAATGTGGTGGGTGGGAATGGAAGATTTTACGAACAGGGAAAATTTAAAGATATTTGCCCGGATTTAGGAGACTACGTCTGCGCTAGGGAAACTAGTCGTTCTATGGTTGCTATTACGTCGAAAGGCTATGTAATTTTTTTGGTGAATAATG
>DATNPC010000489.1:0-6594 GCA_036703375.1 Allocoleopsis sp. | reverse complement strand
GGCGATGTAATGACTTTGGTCTCAACCAGTCCCCATGTAGCAGCCTGACTTTCCTGTTGAATCCCTGGTAAAGGCTCAACATCAATAATCTGCTCCAGCTCCGTCGTGAGGATGATACGGGAACTCAGTTCAGAATTAGCCGAGCTGATCGAGCTGATCTGATCTGGGTTAGCAGCAATGACAGCCACATCCAGGTGAGGATAGACCAAGGCACTAGAACTCTCTTGATTCTGATTCGTCCCATCCAGCTCAGCTCCGTTTGCTACAGATACACCCAGTCCACCCGCATTACTCAAGAGTTTAGCCCCTGCCTCAGCTGCCCCCTCTGCAAAGAGTACGAGTAACCTACCAGTTGTCGTTACCTGATTCATCCGATCTTCTGGCATTTGATCGGAAGTCTCGAACCGATCCATCCCATCTCCTGGCATCTCACCCGAGGTTGCGGACTGATTCATCCAATCCCCTGGCATCTCACCCGAGAACTCAGTTCCTCGCTTTATCCCTGGTTCTCTATCTCTCATTTTTTTCTTGTTCCACTTTTACTTGAGACGGTGTTTGAGCAGGTTTAACTACTTGGGTTGTACGTCATTACCAATCCCACCCGATGGGGAATCATTACCAAGCCCACCTGATGGGGAATTGTCGATCGGCATTGTATTCGTAGGTTTACTGAATGCGCTATACAGGTGTTGCTCATCGTCTTTTCCTGCCTTGACCCAGATCTGATAATTGCCTTTTTCAGGAAAATTCTTTTTCTCGAAGCTGACAATCTGTTCATGTTTCTCGATAATTTGCGACAGAGTAGGCACAGGCTCTGGCGTGTTGTTGGTACCCACTTTTACAACTTGTGCAAAGTAGCGATCGGCATTTGCTACGGCTTCCCAGTTCGCTGACAGATTTGCTTCAGTGCTACCCATCATCACGCTCTTGGGTGCTGCCAGACGCGTAACAAGCGGAGTCGCTTCGCTGAAAACGCTATCGAGAGTTTGAGCGTCGCCAACCGCCTTGACCCAAACCTGATAATTGACCTCTTGCTCCTCAGGAAAGCCCTTAGTGTCGAAACTGACCTTAGGCCTCTGAGCTGCTGGAATTTGCAACACTATCGACTGGTCATCCACAACCGCTTTGTTGTTATCCACGTTTACGACTTGTGCGTAGTAGCTGGTGGCATTCGTTATGGCGTCCCATTCCCCTGTCAGCATTGTCCTGAGTTGATCCTTCGACGACTCTGACTTCTGACCCACGTTCGCTGGGGCGGCTAAGCGTGGGATACTCGTCTCTGCCTTGCCGAAAGGACTGTCCAAGTATTGCTCGTTTCCTATAGCCTTGACCCAGACTTGATAATGCCCTGCACCGCCTGTAATGAACTGATTCGTATCGAAGGGATGACTAGTCTGAGTACTGTTGTCGAGTGGTTGCTGAGCGACAACCGTATTATTCTCATCAAGGTTGACGACTTGTGCCAAATAGCCCGTCGCGTTCTCTACCGCATTCCAGTTACCCGTTAACTTCTTGGATTCGTAATCATAGGACTGCGTTACCTTATCAGGTGCTGGCAAAGGCGATAGAGTCGCAACAGATTTTCCTATATTACTATCAATATGCTGCTCGTCTCCTATGGCTTGCACCCATGCTTGGTAGGCTCTGGCTTTCCCATCAAGGGAAGATACATCAATCTCATAGGAGTTTGGAGTTGTTGCAGGTTCATTCGGATTAAATACTTGTACGACTTGAACTCGGTAGCTTGTCGCGCCCTCCACTGGATTCCAACTTACCTTTAATTTTTGAGTGTTAGTATCATGGGTTAATGAAATATTGGAAGGTGCCTCTAGCTTGACAATGCAAGGTTCGCACTTTGCATAATCACTTACACCACTACCCTTGTCCCTAACTTTGACTTTTACACAGTATGTACCAGCCGTTAGTGAGTCAGTAAGCAATGTAGCAGGTGGATTTCTAGACTGCTGACTCGTGATTTCTTGGTTGCCTTTGTAAAGGATAACCTGGTAGCCATCGGGGGCAGTTTTCCAGTCAATAGATAAAGTCCCCTGGCGATGACTTAAGGTGATATCTCCTGGTTTCACCAGTGACGTACCTTCCACCGGCACGCCTTGGTCAGTCACATTACCATCATTTCCGGACATGTCGCTAGCGGTTTCAGCCTGTCTCATTTGATCTCCAGGCATGTCTCCGTAACTTTCGGCTCCTTTATTTACCACTGTTCTATGTCCCTAAGTTCTGTTGACTCTTCCAATTTTCTTGAAGCTAAGAGAAATGGACTTACTTAAAGAGTTTGAATCGTTTATGTTTGGCGCTATACTGCTCAATTCACTACTACAGGAATGCTACTATTCCTGGTATTTGAAAACAGAAAAGCTGCTCTTCTTAGTATTTAAAAACAAGGATAAAGAAAAATCTGCTTGCGCTTATGATTATAATCCAGGAAAATTGGATTATGGAATTCTAACAAATTAATTCAATTTATTCAAAAATCTACAAATTTCCTCAATCCAGTGTAATTGTTAACGCTCAACGAGGCAATGAATAGCATGAAAAGTACGAATTCTTATTTTATACGTATATAGCGTTTCCTTGCCTGATGAGGTACAACCAATTCTTGCCCCACAAGAATTTCAACCATAAAAATGTACATCACCTGACGGAGAAATGCTATATATCAATTAGCTAAGAAATAAAATGTCTCATCCTGCAACCTCTAGCCATTAGGAAAAACTACGCTCACATAAGGATAATTTTTTCTTGATAGAAGATATTTTTAATTTAAAGAAATATTTAGAATTCTCTAGAGATAGAATGAATTTATTTTTGGACAAGCCTGAAGATAAGGTACGAGTAATGGCATCAACACAGTGAAGACTGATAGGGAGAGTGCTGCAACGACTAGACCTAAGGCGAAAGCGATCGCTCAGCTTAGGCTCCCTACTTAGGCTCCATCGTACCAGGTGTAACAATTTTTACCAGCCCATACAATGCCAGAGCATCTTTATTACGTAGACTCACTAACTTTCACTGGTCAACTCAAGTCGCCGCTGTAGTGTGTGCAATTAACCGAATTTGATATCAGTGAGCAGCGACTAGGTTGGCTTATTCAGAACATCCCAATTTGGGTGAAAAGGAGTTTGAACCAAAACCTGAATGCGGGGCAGAGCGATTGCTGTAGCTTGGTGTTTTTTGGATATCGTCTCTAATACTCTCTAGATCGATATAGCGATCGCAAACATTGAGTAAACTTTCACTCGTCATCGATCTCAGACTCACCAGCTCCACCCGCACGCCATGATAACTGATAGCATTCACGGCATAAGCGAGTTCGCCATTGCCGCTGACTAATACTGCCGTATCATAAAAAGGAGCCAATGCCATCAGATCGACAGCAATTTCTACATCCAGATTAGTCTTGAAAGAACTGTCCGGTAGCTGCATCACCTCCTTGCTAACCACTCGATAACCATGATGGCGCATCCAAATCAGGAATCGCTTTTGCTTCTCGTTGGTAGGATCGATGCCCGTGTAGAAGAAGGCACGTAGCAGAGAGGCTCCATCTGTTAACCGACACAGTAGTTTGAGATAATCAATTTCAATTCCTAACTGGTAGGCAGCGTAGAAGAGGTTTGCGCCATCAATAAAGATAGCGAGGCGACCCCGATTTTCTAACGTTTCTTCGGGAGGCAGAATAGTATTTGTATCGAAACTAGACAACATAGTTAATGCTCGATGAAGATTCCACTGCAAGTGTGGTCAAATGTGGGAACTATCAATATGAACCAACGTTTAAGAGATACGGACTAAAGAGATAATCTGATAGGAGTCGTTAAACAGAGTAAATACTCCTATCTCAAGATTGAGGGGTTGTTGAACTTGTTATCCTATCAAATAAAAAAAGCTCCCAGCCATAAGGTCCTAGAAGCTTGATGTCCTATCAGCATTGTCTTTTTGAGAGGCAAGTGCTTAAACAAACTTTATTAAAGGTGTAGTAGAATAATCCTCTATCTAAAGAAGTGTATCTAGTGCAAAGAGGCAGAAGGTAGGGGATTTGAGGGCATCAAGCAGAGAAGCCTGACTCTTTGCCTGCGATCGAAGAGATGGTAACAGACGGGTTAGTAACGATGCAGAGTGTCGAAATCCTCCACCATGCGCCAACATCAGAGGATTGAGGCGAATGGAACTGACTGATAGTTGGCACGCTTCGCGGCACCCACTTTCCCAGGAGGTAGGAGTCTCAATCCTGCGCTCCCCGGTTCTAAACCTCGATCGCCGTATGCGATCGCTGTTCAGACCTACCCTAATTTCTTCACCTTTAGTCAGTAGGCTATTCCTTAGCTTTTGAACAAAGGCCCTCTAACTTGGTAGATGTAAGAGGGCTTTTTCTGTTGTCAGTTCGCCGCGCATCAAATCAAACATTGCTTGTTTCACAGCGAGAGCTTTTTGTCAATGGTCAGTAGTTAGTAGCCAGTTACAACTGATAACTAATGATAACTAACTACTGATAACGCACAAATACACTAAGCTACTCATCGTGAGCGAAGCGGTGGAAGAGGTAGTCTAGGGCGTGATTTCTCAGTCTGTAGTATTCTGGGTCTTCCATAATCAAAGCACGATCGCGAGGACGAGGGAAGGGAATCTCCATAATTTCACCAATTGTTGCCGCCGGGCCATTGGTCATCATCACTAAGCGATCGGCTAAAAATAGAGCCTCATCGATATCGTGGGTAATCATCAACACCGTGCATCGATGGTCGTTCCAGATTTTCAGCAGTTCTTCTTGTAACTCTTCCTTGGTGATGGCATCCAACGCACCGAACGGTTCGTCGAGAATTAAGACTTGAGGACGAATTGCCAAAGCACGCGCGATCGAAACCCGTTGTCTCATCCCGCCGGAGAGTTGCGGCGGCTTTTTATCCGCCGCTTCCGATAAACCCACCATTGCCAGATGTTCACGCACGATCGCTCTTTTTTCAGCCTGTGACTTGTTCGGGTGAACGGCGTGAACGGCTAGATAAACGTTTTCAAACGCGGTTCGCCAAGGCAAGAGAGCATAGTTTTGGAACACGACCATGCGGTCTGGCCCTGGTTTGGTAATCTGCTTCCCTTGCAGCCGCACATCTCCATTCGTGGGCTGAGCGAAACCTGACACCATGTTGAGTAGGGTCGATTTACCACAGCCAGAGTGACCGATGACGCAAATAAACTCACCTTCTCGTACAGTTAGGTTAACGTCTCGGAGTACCGTGTAAGGTCCTTTTTTGGTGGGATAGACCTTGGAAACCCCCTCAATCGTGAGAAAGGGTTCGCGGTTCGTGGTAGTTCCGGCTGGCGAGCGAAGGGTTTCGGTAGTACTAAAGGCAAGTGTACGGTTGAGCATGATTTTGTCTGAGGGTAAGTAAATCGGCAAGAAAAAAGGTCGGAGGTTGGAAGGGTGAAGAAAAAACCGCTAACTTTCGAGCTGCACGCCTTGCCAACCTGCCAACCTGTAACCCATTAAGCAGCGAGCATCGGACGGGGTGAATCGAGGATGACTTCGGCAATGCTGAAGTCGCGTTTAATTTTCAGATTATTGAGATAACCAATTGGATCGTCGGCGGTGAACGTGCTGCCATCGAACATAGAGATGGCACCGCTGGTGTATTTCACATCCAACACACCTAGTTCTCGTGCGGCAGTACTGAACACGCTAACTCGACAAACTCGTTCCATGATTTCCACCCAGTTTCTGGGGAACGGAGTATGACCCCAACGGGCTAACTGGGTCATGTGCCAGAGGTGTTCCGTGCGGCTGGGGCGATTGACGCCATCCCCAAAGAACAGGTGATGGGCGAACTCGCGCATTGGCTGATCCAGTTGACAAAACGCCTCGTCTGGGCGTCCCAGGTGAATGAACGAGACATCTGTATTCACGTACTCTCGTTGAGCGATAATCTGACGTACTTCCTGTTCGTTGGCGGGATCGGCACAATACTGAGCGGCCTCTAGCAAGGCTTTCACTAAAGCAATGTGGGTGTTGGGATAAGCATTGGCCCAGTCTTCGCGAACGCCTAACACTTTGCCTGGATGGCCCGGCCAAATTTCCAAATCGGTGGCGACGGTAAAGCCAACGCCTTGAATGGCTGCCCGTGTATTCCAAGGTTCCCCAACACAGAAGCCATCGATCGTTCCTCCTTGCAAATCGACGATCATCTGAGCTGGAGGGATACTTTGCAGGGAAATATCCCCGTCGGGGTCGATGCCACCAGACGCCAACCAGTAACGTAGCAGTAGGTTGTGCATGGAGGAAGGATGCACTAGCCCCATCCGATGCTGGCGTTCTGGGGAACTGAGCAGCATTTTCTTAAAATCTGCTAGGGTATGTATCCCCTGGTCGTAAAAGCGTTTATCCAGAGTAATGCCATTCCCATTGCGAGTCATCGTCATGGCAGTGACGACGGACAAGGGTCGGTCTTGATGTCCGCCCAATGTCAACCACAGAGGCATCCCCGATGGCATTTGAGCCGCATCTAAATAGCCTCCGACCAGACCATCCACGATGCCGCGCCAGCTCGTTTCGCGCACGAGGTTGACTTCGTCTAAGCCATGCTT
>DATNPC010000488.1:0-3075 GCA_036703375.1 Allocoleopsis sp. | reverse complement strand
CTCTTTGAGTTCGCTGCTTGTCAAGTAAGGTTGGAGATGTGCTTTTTTAACCATGTCTCCAGGATGCGATCGCCTTTTTAGAGATTATCCTTCCTGATAAAGGGGGTAGTCAACCCGGATTTGGTATAACTCGTAAATTCATCAAGGTCTTCCCGCCTTCCAAAGTTAACTTTTGTCTAGTACAGATATTAGTGTTTGGTTTTTGAAGACCTTACGAATATTCGCGGCAGAGCCAAAATGAGAACGGCTCAACGTCGCAGGTTGCATGGGTGGAGCTTTGCTCAATTCCAGGCATTTGTCACCTACAAGGCTGAAGGAAAAGGGGTAAACGTAGAATTCGTTGACCCTCGCTATACCTCGCAAAAAAGTTCACGAAAAACCTAACCCCCTAACCCCCTTCCCTACAAGGATACGGCTGTTAGCCAATTCGTTGGCAGTTAAGTGCTTCAATCTTGGAACGGAGAACAGATGTCAGTCGTCAAGATTTGAAGACGTACTCCTAAGTGTAGAGACTGGTAAATCGAAATATACCTAAAAAGTTTAGACTAAACCTTCCTGATGGATGGTAAGTTGTGGGAGCTATCTTCAACCTATTTTTGTTAACTTTTGTATAACTCCTTCCAGTTATGACTGTCTATCACTATGGAGGAGAGCCAATCTTTGACCAGAGTAGCTCAGAAATTCTTTTTGAAGAGCTTCCTCCAGAAACCAAGCAATGGGCTGAAAGTTTACCTTGGGAGCAACGTCGTCATCTTTTGTTATTGTGTCATCTCATTTGTGTAGCGCCTCCAGAGGTACAAGCTGAGTTTTTAGATAATTACACGGCTGATGGTTTAGTTTCAAGAAAGCTTCAAGACACTGATACAGAATATCGAGTCAAGAAATATTTAAAATATTTTGCGATTGAAACCGAACTCAATGAATTAGTGTTTCGCAGCTATATCAAACAATTTTACATCCATTCATCTCAATATGTACGCAAGCGATCGGAACTCTACTTTAAATTGGTCTTTCGCTTAGTTCTGAGTTCTGAAGAACACAGCAATGTTTTAAATTATATTCTTGGGTTTGAGGTGTTAAAATTGATATTTAAAATGAGCTGGCTACAACACGAGAGATTGTATCAACTCCAAAAACACCAAGAGAATTTTATTAAGCTGTATATTAAACCTATTCAAAACGCCCACAGAATTAATGGGATCGTCGTTCCATCACAGAGGAAAGAGTTTTTCTCAAAGCGTGATTTTTTTGTGAAAGAGCCGACAATTAGACCGAAAAAATTAATCGAGCTAGTTATGGCAACCTTTACGACAGATGTCGTTATGGATTTAGGATTCTCTATTATTCGCAATCCTCTGTTTTTGGTCTTCGATCGCGACTATATTTTTAAGCCAGAACCTGAAGGTCTTTTTTCAGAATCAGGCTTTCACTTTCGTTAAGAAAGGGAACAGGGAACGGGGAACGAGGCAGAAAAAGGCATGTATAGCAGCCGCCAAGACGATTAGGACATCAAAGAAGTTGTGTGAGATGTCCAACGTACTCTGACAGAAGGGTTTTCCCAGTCTATCCGATTAGCTGACCGCTGATAGCTGATTGCTGATAGCTATACCTTCACTGATTAGAAGCGTAACAGCTGACTACCTGGACGATCGCATTTACCAATTGTTCGGGTTCAATCGGTTTAGCCAGGTGTCGTTGGAATCCAGCTTGCAGAGCTTGTTGTTGATTAAAGTCTCCCGCATAAGCCGTGAGCGCGATCGCTTTTATCTGCCCTCCCTGTTCGAGTGGCAATGCTTTAATCTGCTGCATCAGCATATAGCCATCCATCTCCGGCATCCCAATGTCGCTAAGTAAAACATCGAAATGGGATTGGGTGAAGGCTGCAATGGCTTCACTAGCACAAGAGACGGCGGTGACGCTTGCGCCCGCCTGTTCCAAAACAAAAGCAACAAACTCCAGCGTATCGATCTCATCATCGACGGCTAAGACTTGGATACCCTTCAAATCCAACGAGTAGTCTGAGGATTGAGGATTTTGAGGAACGCTTGGCTGAGTTGGCATGAGCGGTAGTCTCACCGTGAAGGTAGCGCCCAACCCATCTCCAGGGCTATCAGCTTGAACTGTTCCACCATGCAGTTCGACTAAGTGACGCACGATCGCTAATCCTAGCCCCAATCCGCCAAACTTGCGGGTGGTTGCACCATCTTCTTGACGGAAGTAGTCAAACACATGGGGTAAGAAATCTAGGGGAATTCCCTTGCCTGTGTCAGTGACTGTAATTTGAGCTTGATTGCCAACCTGTTGTAATTGCACCTCGACCCTTCCCGGTTCGGGTGTAAATTTAACGGCATTAGTGAGCAAGTTCCACACCACTTGCTGCAAGCGAGTTGAGTCGCCTAAAACTAGCCCTACTTCAGCATCAAACCGTGCCTCTATCTGAATTGACTTGGCTTCCGCTGCCAGGCGCACCGTTTCGATCGCGGCTTGTATGGTTGATGCTAGATTAATTGGGCTGACGGTGAGACTTAGCTTGCCCCGCAGAATCCGAGAGACATCGAGCAAATCTTCGATCAGATCGGATTGCAACCGGGCATTCCGCTCAATCGTTGCTAGAGCTTGTTTTGTTCTTGCCTCATCCAACTGGCGATTTTGTAGAAGCTTTGACCAACCGAGAATTGGATTCAGGGGCGATCGCAATTCGTGGGAAAGCACCGCTAAAAACTCATCTTTAATGTGGTTAGCGCGTTCGGCTTCTTCCCGTGCCGCTTGGGCTTGTTGCAGGAGATGCGATCGCTGTTGCTCCAGTTCTTGCTTCTCGTGAATGTCTGTCGATACTCCAAACCACTGAGTAATTTGACCCCGTTCATCCCGGACGGGTATGGCGCGCACCAGCTGCCAACGATATGCGCCATCTGACCTGCGGAGGCGATATTCTGCTTCGTAGGGAATGCCGTTTTGCACGGATTCCATCCAACGACGAAAAACTCGTTCCCCATCCTCGGGATGGATTACCGTTTGCCAATTCAACTCCAGCAACTGGTCAGATGGCAACCCGATATAGTCACACATGTACTG
>DATNPC010000487.1:0-4931 GCA_036703375.1 Allocoleopsis sp. | reverse complement strand
CTCTTCGGCAGTGCCAGAGACGTAGTGGCTCAACTCGTTTCTGAAGTGAAGCAGCTCTAAAGACATCAGTGAGCAGTGAACAGTGACCAGTGACCAGTGAGCAGTGAGTAAAACACAACTTCTTTTAGGGAAGAGGCTCTTAGCACTTGCTCGTTAACAGATAGCTGAAACGTGTTCTCTCTCAAGAGCTTGTAATGGAAGGAAAAGCGTGGTGGGTTCAAGCCCCCACGCTTTTCCCTGGTAACGGGTCACTGTTTGACTACTTGCTGAAGCTGAAATACACGGTGAGCTATTCCGAAATGTCAGTCGGATAATCGGTGTGAATGGTTTCCAGTTTCATTAAAATCTTAGGCTTGAGCTTTTCAAACTCCTGCCTCAAAACTCGTTTACTCAATTGGGGATGGGAGGTTGAGACTAATGCTTGACTCGTATTCGCCCACTGCGTCAGTCTTCTGCGTTGGACGGGAGCGATAGTAGAGGTCAGAACATTAGCGCATCGTTCGGGTTCGGATGTGGCAAAAAATAGCAGGCGATAGCATCCCGCTTCTCCTAAGAGGCGCACCATTTTTTGACCGAGAGGTGTTTTGAGATCGAGGTAACAGGGTAGCCAGCGAGCACCGTGTTCGCGATTGTGCAGAGCGGTAATCCACAACACCATAGGATGGGGAGACATCAAAAACAGGAACTGGTTATAGCGCGTGCTAATTCGTCGGTTCTCAATATCTTGTTTGTTCAGCATTACCCAGAGGGTGGCTAACGATTCGCTGCTCGTGCGAATGACATGAGGGAAGACAATGGTTGCTAAAGGTTTGTTCTTGGGCCAGGATGTCTCCCGACAAATTTCATCGGCGGAAAGAGAACGCTTGGGTGCTGGTTCGCTTACAACCGGCACTTTGGACAGTACCTCGCTAATTCGCTGACGTAATTGCCGACTGGGATCGAAACGCTGATCTAACGGTTCCAACTCCTTTAAGATGTCCTCAACGCTTTGAGGTCGCTCTTTGGGATCTTTAGCCAAGCACCTCATGACGAGATTTTCGAGTACTTTTGGCAATTTGCGATCGGAGCTAACTGATGCGAAGCTTCTGGGGGGAGAGAAGTGATGCGCTTTATACCAACCGCCGAACGAATGACTTTCTCCGACAATGGGCATCTCGCCGGTGAGCATTTCAAACATCATTACGCCCAGACTGTAGATGTCAGAGCGTTTATCGAGTTCTCTGCCCTCCATTTGTTCTGGCGAACAATAAGCGAGGGTTCCCATAAAGGAGTGAGTTTGAGCGCTGTCGGACTGAATCAGTTTGGCAATTCCAAAGTCAAGGATTTTGACTAACTCACCGAAAGAGGCGTCTTGAACGAGGAGAATGTTGCTGGGTTTAATGTCCCGATGAATGATGGGACTGAGTTGACCCTCAAACACAATGCCTCTGTGAGCGCATTGCAGTCCTAAGCAGATTTGGCGGGAAACATTTAAAAACCGAGGTAAAGGTAGGGGTTGTCGCCGAATGACTTCGCTTAAGCTGTCTCCTTCCAAGTATTCCATGACATAGAATGAAATCTCATTCTCATCGACGCCATAGTCTCTGACTCGAACAATATGAATGCTTTTTTCGCTTAGCAAGGCTGAGATGGTTGCTTCCCGGTAAAAGCGATCGCGCATTTTTTGGTTGAGCAGGGCTTGGGAGAGAAATTTAACGGCAACAATAACGCCTCCCAAAAGGATGTCTTTGGCTTTATACACTCGACCCATAGCGCCTTTACCTATCAGCTCGACGAGCTGATAGCGATTGGCGAGTAAGCGACCATTGTTAGGGTCCGTCGTCATGATGTAGTTGGTGCAGCTTGGAACAGTTGTGAAATGTACCTATTCATCAGTTTTGCCGAAGTCCAAAACCCTTTAATTTGAGTACAACACAAATTGAGTCAGGGCAGTACGATCCAGAAAGAGAAGATGGTACAGCTGCCCAGTACGACAGATGGATTAGTGCAGGGAACACCTAAAAAGTTACGGTGTTAACGTTTGCGATCGCTGATTGAGCTATGCAATCGAGTTAAGCAGATCGCTCTACTTATGATTTAAGAATAATGCGTTTCTGGCTGACGCTCTAGAGTTGCCTCCATTGTGCTAGTAAGATAGTGACCCGCCATAATACCACTGGAGAGATAGTAAGTATTGTCGTTGAGGCGGTGACTTGTCTCAAAACCACTACGCCGTTGGCGATCGCCTAAGACCCAGTAGCGTTGCACGATGGATTCAGGCGTTATCCAGCCCTCGCCCTCGACACGACCTAAGACACTGTGTTGCAGGACGAAGGTATACTGTCGCTCTCCAGCGTCAAGACGCCCCCGATACTGAAAAGAAATATCTTCGCGCTCACTGTCGGGAAAAACTAGCTTAGTCACCATCGTAAACCAGTTCTCTCGACCCCAGGCAATGATAGTCCTGCCTTTGACAGGAATTGGCATACCATTGCGCTCCAGCCAATTTCCCTGGAGTGTCCAGCGTCCTGCCTCCATTAAAAAGGTGTGAGCCACAGTGTTACTTTTTACCTTCAATCGTAACAATTAATCCTTGCATCTGCCTTACCGAGGTGATCCCTCGCCTGACTCGGCTAATAGTTCAATAGGTAGAGATTCAGAATGGAAGGTACTAAATATGTTTAAGTATAACCGGAGTCTTAACAGACCCCAGGGCAGCGTGTTTCTCTAAGCCTCAGAGCGTAGGGGAGAATGAATGTCTCCCAGTAGGACCGCAGCCTTTGCCCCTGTCACTTGAGGTAAGTTGCCAGGGATACCAAGAGAACGCCAATACGCTAGGACAGCAAATGCGATCGCTTCTTTAAAATCTGCACTGACCCCTACTTCATCTGTCGTTATGACCGGGACTGAGTCCAGTAGGGTTTGTAAGCGGTGTTTCAAGTAAAGATTGCGGCTACCACCGCCAGCTAAAACCACCATCTCCGGCATCTGAGGCAAGAAGTTGCGATAGCTGTGAGCGATCGAGGCTGCCGTTAGTTCTGTAAGCGTTGCCAGTAGGTCAGCTGGAGACAGGTTATAAGCTGCACTTTCTGCTAAGCACTGGTTGAAGTAATCAGAACCAAACAACTCTCGTCCTGTCGATTTCGGTGGGGGCGCTGTGAAAAAGTCAAGGCTTAGCCACCGCTCTACCAGCGTATCACAAGGAGTGCCGCTGGCTGCCCAACTGCCGTCTCGATCGTAAGTTTTGTTGCCATCCGTAAAATATTGCACGGCTAAATCCAAAAGGGCATTACCGGGGCCTGTATCCCAGCCTCGAATTGCCTCTAGCCAGTTCCCTTGCCGTGCGGGTATGTAAGTAACATTGCCAATCCCACCGATATTTTGGATACATCTGTGCTGAGACGGGGATGACAGCAGATACGCATCGACTTTTGGTACAAGCGGTGCCCCCTCGCCACCCGCCGCAATATCAGCCGCCCGAAAATTGCTAATAGTCTGGACACCTGTTAAGTGGGCAATCACCTCTCCCCGCCCTAACTGTAGGCTGTAGCCCAAAGGAGAGATGGGAGGAGTTTCTGCGGTTGGTTGGCTTGGTGTTAGCTTAGGCGGTCGATGGTAAACTGTTTGACCGTGAGAGCCAATTAATTCAGCTGGAGCTTGATGGGCTTGAATGTCTTTGGCAGCTTGGGCAAACTGAAATGCGATCGCATCATCTAACGCCGCTAACTGAACCATGGACAGAGACGCGCCCCCACAGACTTCTAGGATTTGCTCTCTCAACGCAGCTGGGTAAGGGTAAGTCGCCCCAGCCACAAGCTCCACATTCAAGTCCAGTTCGTTGCCCGTAATTTCTACTAAAGCCGCATCAATACCATCCACTGATGTGCCGCTGATTAAACCAATTACGCGAGTCATTATTCAGAAGGATAAAGTCTGAATGGTAATTCTACTGCTTATTGAGCCTTCCGCCTTCCATTCGTATTTGGTTTTTCAGTAGCAATGACATGCAAATCCACGTCTTTGAGATGTCGTACTAATTGCTGAACCAGAGAACCTCGCAAAAGTAACTCCCAACGAGATTTTTGAGATTGTCCGAGAACGACTTGAGTGATGTGGTACTTCTTGGCTGTTTGAGCGATTGCTTGGGTAACATTCGCACTTTTGACTCGTAAAAACTCCCCCCCAAATTCCCGGCAAAACTTTTCGCACGTTTCAATATATAAGCTTTCTTCCTTAGTCAAAAAGCGTTCTGGGTGTTCGATAAACAAAGCATATAGACGCGCTCGCATTACACTGGCTAATCGCGCTCCCCTTCGCAGCAATTGAGCTGAATTGGGATAAGTCGAAATACACACCAAAACCCGTTCGTGAACGTTGCAGAACTGACTTGTTGGGCTAGACGTCTTCTCTGCCGTCTCTTCAATATTATCAGCTACTTCTCGTAGCGCTAACTCCCGTAAGGCAACTAAATGATGCCGCTGAAAAAAGTTCTGTAACGATTGCTCAATTTTTTCCGGTGCATAGATTTTGCCCTCAATCAGTCGTTCTTGCAGCGTTTCGGGCGTGACATCCACGACTACGACTTCTGTTGCTTCATCCAAAATGCGATCGGGAATCCGTTCGCGCACGATCACACCAGTAATCTTTGCTACTGTATCGTTGAGGCTTTCAAAGTGTTGAATATTAACCGTTGAATAAACATCAATTCCAGATTCTAGAATTACCTCAACATCCTGGTAGCGCTTTTCTCGTTGGGAACCGGGTACGTTGGTGTGAGCGAGTTCATCCACAAGAACCAGTTGAGGCTGACGCTCCAGAATCGCGTCTGTATCCATTTCCTCTAGAATGACACCCTTGTGAACAATTGTTTTTTTTGGAACAATTTCTAACCCAACCGCTTGTTCGGCTGTTTCGTCACGTCCATGAGTTTCGAGTAAGCCAATGACAACATC
>DATNPC010000486.1:0-4505 GCA_036703375.1 Allocoleopsis sp. | reverse complement strand
TTGCATAGAACGTAAAGCGACGCTTCCCATCAAAGATAGGGGTATGATCGGTGGCGGCGGCTAAACCCGTTTTTCCCATCATCACGAATCCAGCCAAACTACAACAATTGAAGGTTTTTCCCCAGTATTTAATCACTTCATCAAATAGGGGATCGGTAATTTCATCTCGGCAAATTGCGATCATCCCCATTGTGTTCTCATCGTCAAAACCATACGTGCTGAGACACTCATAGGTTTTTCTCATGTACTCTTGCATGGGCAAGGTTCCGGGAAAGTGAGATTGAACCGTCGGGTAGAATACTTTAGTAATGAGCGGACCATAACCGTCTATGACTTGAAAGATTTCGTCTCGGAGCTGCTCGAAGTAGTTCAGGCTCATCGTCTCACTGCTCAATAACGGTTATAAAAATTAACATTTCTGTTATATTCTACTCAGCCGATGAGAAGAAAGGATGTGAGCGAGAACACTAGTGCAAGAATGCAGAAGTCAGGAGGCAGAAGGCAAGAAAGCTTGTACAGTAAAGTTTTTAACCTTTTTCAATTGGATAGTTATTTGTGCCGCGCGGCACTAAGCTAACCAGCATTCAATGAGAGCATGAGCAAATTTTTGAATCGCTTGTGGGATGGGCATCTTGCCCGTCCAGTCTATGCCATTTAAATGCGGGGCACTAGTCACTGGTGACTGAATGCTCCTAACTCCAGAACTCATCTAGATTGAGGTCGCCGACTTCCTCCTGTAAATTCTGAAAGTAGTCGCTTTGGGTAATCTTGGTCACTTCTTGTTCCCGTTTTTGCTGATCGATCTCAATTTGTAACTCGTGTAACTGGCGCTTGAGTTCTGCTTCTACCTGCTTGCGTTGCGTGATGTCCTGGAGAATGCCTTCGTAATAGAGTAACTTGCCATGGCTATCGCACACAGCACGGGTATTCTCTTCTACCCAGATAATGCTGCCATCTCGCCGATAAACTTGGTATTCAAACCCCTTGACTTGTCCGCGTTCGTCCATTAATCGCTTGAACTCGTCCCGACAGTTGGGGTTAACATAAACCTGGGTGGAAATCTCGGTAATACTTGCCATTAAGTCTTCAGGAGACTGGTAGCCATAGAGACGTGCCATAGCTGGATTGACGTTAATATACTGACCGCTCGGTGTTGATTGAAAGATGCCTTCCAATGCATGTTCGTAAATGCTGCGGTAATTTTCTTCTGCAATGCGAAGGGCTTGTTCTGCACGTTTGCGATCGGTGATATCACGCACCATAATTAAGACTTCATCGTCGTTAGTCACCACAATTCGTACCTCTTCGTCTTGAGGTTGGTTATTCACGACGATTTGTTGTTCGTAAATTTGCAGCTTGCCAGTTTCCAAGGCTTTGCCAATCCAATACATCCGCTGTTCGGCTAAATCGGGCGGTAACGAATCGCGGACGCTAGAACCGGGCAGGAAATTTGCTACACCATAAAGTGTAAGGCGATCGCGACCTGCAATATCTAGGTAAGTACCATCCCGCTTTGCCCGAATCAGTAAGTCAGGAATACATCAGCTTAAAACTTATTTTTAAAGCGAGAGCAGGACGATTGAAGGATACTCTCGCTACTACCGCTTGTCTACCAATCATCCACTGAATCGCCACCTTCCAGCCAGTCTTTTAAGTCGCGTTCCGGCTTAGCGACATTAAATAGATGTAAGCCAAAGTCTCTAGAGAGGTCTTCACAAACTTTAATCCCTCTGACGCTATTGCCTTTTTCATCCAAGGGGGGTGAGAACGTACCAATTCCTAATTTTCCTGGCACAACGGCTGTAATTCCTCCACCAACGCCGCTTTTGGCAGGCATTCCCACTCGATACGTCCATTCCCCGGAGTAGTCGTACATCCCACAGGTGAGCATCACGCTAATCACATCTTGGACGTAGCGTTCATTAATTGCACGTTCTCCCGTGACGGGGTTAACGCCTCCATTCGCGAGAGTCGCTGCCATCATTGCTAAATCGCGACCATTGACTAAGATCGAACATTGCTGAAAATATAGGTCGAGCGTTTCGTCGATCTTGTCCGTTACCATGCCAAAATTGAGCATTAAGTATGCGATCGCGCGATTTCGATTTCCAGTCGCTTTCTCCGATAGGAAGACGGGAAAATTGATATCTAACTCTCGTCCGGTGTAACGCCGAAACATATCGAGGATACGTTTGAGCCGTTCGGTGCTGCCATTACCTTTGATGAGATCGGTAGTTGCAATCGCACCCGCATTTACCATGGGATTATACGGACGATTGGTTTTTTCATCGAGGACAATCGCGTTAAACGCTTCTCCCGTAGGCTCCACGCTCACCTTACTATTGACGTACTCTCGACCATGGTCTTCTAATGCCAAGCCATAAACAAAGGCTTTGGAAATCGACTGAATGGTGAACGGTTTGTCGCAATCTCCCACCTCAAACACTTGGCCGTCAACCGTTACGGTACAAATGCCAAACCAATCCGGGTTGGCTAGAGCGAGTTCGGGGATATAATCAGCAACAGCACCGCGATCGAGCGATTGATACTTCTCATACAAGTCGGTGAGATAGGAACGAAAGGGAGAAGCAACCGCCTGAATTGAACTGGCTAGCGACTTTAAACTGTGTTGTTCTGTCATCTTGTATCAGTTCTGGATTATCTGTCATTCGTGAGGTATCGCTTCCCTCGCTCAGAATGCGGGAAATATCGTCGGCTTTCACGCTGGACGGAACTAAAAAAATCTTGCCATCGCTATGGAGATCGAAGTTAGCGCTAACATCGTAGGCCGTATCTTCAATCGCTGCCTGACCCCACAAATAGTTATTAAGCGTCTTTTCCATCCTTTCTGGCTCTAGACCAAAAAGATTGTGAATTCCAGGGGATTGAATATCAGTGTCAACCACACCAACTCGATTTCCTAGCATGGCAACTGTTGTTGCCAAGTTGGCAGTAAAGTTTGACTTACCAGTTCCACCTCGATACGAGTGGATTGAGACAACTTTAGGCATGGCAAAAATTTCAGGACTGACAAGAATTGAGAATTGACTCGGATTATATCCGTTGTTCTGCTTTCCTTTTGCCCGAAAAAATTATTTTTATGCTGCTTTCAAGTGATATTCTCTTTCATCCAATAATTGGTGATTTATGTAACTTATTAAAATATCTAAATTTGATATAATTTCTATCCTAAAAAATATAATTAATCGTTTTGTGAATAACAAAAGAATTAGAATACTTTCCTTCTATCAGTAGCATCTTATACAGATTTTTATTCTAAAGTAGAAGTAGAGTCTCGTGCCGCGAGTTCTCAAAAAGTTTTCCCTTTATCCTTTAGAAGTTAGAGCGCAAATAGTAAGCAATTAAAGGAATTAAACGAAACCTCTTGCATAAATCAGATGTACTCAACTGAAGCGATACACAGGATTGTAGGAGCGCTATTGCTGTGCGCCCTTACAGATGTATCGCCTCCAATCGAGCAAGGCTATAAAGCCATGACGTTGCCGATTAGAAAGAATATCAAGAACCTGAATTTAGCCTGAGAAAAAGGTGAGTTTAGCCTCAATCAAATTTCTCATTTTTTTCAGTAAAACAATAGAAATTTTTTGCCTAAATCTCAGCTCGCCCACTTAGTATCGTCACTGTTAGTGAAAAATCAATAGTCCATCAATTTCTATTTCCAGGAGATTAAGTTATGAGGCGCTTAGTTTTCGGCACGGTATCAGCTCTCCTACTGACTGGTACAGTTATACCAACTCTCGTATCCACAGCTCGCGCACAGATGACTGCCAGCGTAAAGGCTAGTGCTCCTTTTATTGTTGATTCAGGATTGGATCGAGCGATTGGCGATCGCCATTTCATTACTGTAGCAGTTACGGGATTTCCTTTAGAGCAATTATCGATCGCGTTACCTGACGATATGCGAACCCTTGAAGCGGCAAAAGTCACGAATCAGATGGGTAAAGAAGTAGAGGCAAATGTGGCAATTACTAAGGGGATGGTCACAATTAACTTCCCCAAACCTGTCGCTCCTAATGAGTTTTTAAAAGTGACCTTAAGTGGCGTGAAAATGGATCATCAGGGAGGAACAGTGCTGTATCGGGTATCTGCAATCAAAACGGGATTAGTCGGAGCAATCCCCATTGGCACAGCGATGGTGCGCTTACTCGATTCCAGTAGCTGAGATTAAGGCTATTGGAATATATAGGGGCTAGGAACTTTAAATTGGTAAGATTCCTCCCTTTCAGCGAGTTCGCCTGTAACAAAGTTAGGAATTGTGAACTATAAAAAGTTACAATTCATCCTCAGGTTAGATGATTGCTGGAGGACTAATGTCACTGACCTAAGGAGAATGGCACTGACTTTAAGAAAAGTCATCACACCAATCAACCCTTGTGCAGGGGGCGTGGGGGAGGCACTTCGTCCCCCACTGGGGGGTTTGGGGGGCAACGTCCCCCAAGTCCGGGTTTTTCCAAGGAACAATTGATTTTAAGTCAGTGCCATTC
>DATNPC010000485.1:0-11566 GCA_036703375.1 Allocoleopsis sp. | reverse complement strand
ACAGTTCATCAGGTCTGGTCATCGCTAGCAAGTTGCTAGCCGTCATCGTCTTAGTACTCGCTAACGGCTTCTTTGTGGCTGCGGAATTTGCCTTGGTGGGAATGCGCCGTAGCCGAGTTGAACAACTCCTGGCAGAAGGGCATCCTCAAGCCGCAGCATTACAACGTGCAGTAAGCCACTTAGATGCCTATCTAGCCGCTACTCAGCTTGGTATCACGATGTCCTCTCTTGGTTTAGGTTGGATTGGAGAACCTGCACTGGCTGTGCTAATTGAGCCTGTGTTCCACTGGCTTCCCGACTCAGTAGCAGCGCTCAGTTCCCACACCCTCGCTGGGGTCATTGCTTTCATCATCATTACATCTCTCCACATCGTCCTGGGAGAATTAGCGCCGAAGAGTTTAGCACTCCAACGGGCTGAAGGAACCGCGATCGCGATCGTCACGCCTTTAGAGCTTTACCTCACCCTATTTCGACCTGCTGTCCGCTTTTTGAACACGTTAGGCAACCTAGTTCTGAGACTTTTAGGTCTACAAGCGGCGGGAGAGGAAGAACTCCTGCATTCCACTGAAGAACTCAAGCTTTTAGTTGCAGCTAGCCGGAAAGCGGGGCTATTGGGGGAAACTGAACAAGATGTCGTAGGACGGGTGTTTAGCCTGAGTAACCGACGAGTCAGCGCGGTGATGACACCACGGACTGAGATGGACTGGCTGGATATTAATGACTCACTTCCTCAAATCCGCCACCAAGTGATTGAAAGTCATCATACGTTCTTCCCAGTTGGTGAAGATAGTGTTGACAATATTTTGGGTATCATCCAAGCCAAAGAATTTTTAGTCAAAAATCCAACTCAACTGGTGGAACTACAAGAATTGTTGAATCAACCTTTATATGTGCCAGAAAGCATGAGAGTTTTGAAAATATTCGAGCTATTCAAGCAGTCTGGCACTCACATTGCCCTAGTGGTGGATGAATATGGTGTGACTCAGGGAATAGTAACGTTAAGTGACATATTAGAAGCGATTGTGGGTGATATTCCTTCTGTTGAAGAGTTAGCTGACCCAGAAATCGTGCAACGGGAGGATGGGTCTTGGTTATTAGATGGATTGTTGCCAATTGACGAGTTTAAAGAAGTTTTTCATCTCCAAAAATCGTTGCCTGGTGAAGGAATTAGCTATCAAACTTTAGGAGGATTTGTTGTGAATCAGCTCGGGCATATTCCTTCAGCCGCCGAATATTTTGAGTGGTCGGGAATGCGCTTTGAAGTAGTTGATATGGATGGTAACCGAGTCGATAAAGTACTCGTTGTGCCAGGGCGACCCGTTACTTCTGATGTTAAGAGCAGTACCGAGTATTGACACCGATCGCTCCGTAGTCAATAAGAAACCTATTTTGAGAATCTTACTCAGAGCGATACACTAGCAAAAATACTTATCGCACTTATTAGATGTTGAACTTTAATACCCTGTTTGAATTTTCCAGCGCAAACTGTGTCGCTATTTGTGCATTTTTGGTTCCCGCCAACCTGCTGTTGACGCTACAGACCATGATTTTGACGGGATTTCGCCGACCTCAAACTCAGGTGCGATCGGCTGTTCTCCTTGCCTGTATCCCGGCTGTAGCGATGGTATTTCATGTTTGGGCTTGGTGGGCGATGGGGGTAGTAATGGCTCCCACATTTATCCTATTGGCGCTAGCCAGTACCTGCTTGAGCATCAATTTCTGGGCAATCGCGAATCCACAAAGCATGGTTCGCCTGTTTGTAGCTCTGAAGCCCTGATATAGCTATCAGCAATCAGCTATCAGCGGTCAGCTAATCGGATAGACTGGGAAAATCCTTCTGTCACAGTACATTGGACATCTGTCACAGTACATTGGACATCTCACACAACTTCTTTGATGTCCTAATCGTCTTGGCAGCTGCTATAACAACTGACCACTAACCACGGACGCTGGCGTGGCGTTTCCTCCCATCCTTAAAAGAAAAAGAGATGGGTTTTCTTCCACGCCACCTCTTGTGCGAATGCGCGGCAGCTTACTTGTCCATTAAGTTATCGAGTTTTTCCTTAAGGGATAAATTAATCAGAGAGCGCAGCAAAATCAAGAAACAAAACGCTGACATGCAAAAAGCGACGATCGCCCAATTCGCATAGGCACCCAACAGCAGTACTGTACCGGATAGTAAGGTAAATCCGGATAAGAACGCATAGATTAAGCTTTTGAGGGCTAGATTAATGCGCTTGAGCGTGCGATCGCTTTCTAGCAACCGGACGCGCACTTGTAACTCACCCTGCTCAATGCGCTCTTCTAAGCGACGGATTAACAGTTCGGTAGCGCTAGGCTGATAAAATTTATGTTTAATGAATTCTCTAGCCTGCCTTGCTAGTTCGCCTACGACATTTGCCTTAGGTTGAGCAACAACAAGTCTTTTAACAAAAGGCTTACTAGCCGCGAATAGATTGTATTCTGGGTCTAAGTTACGAGCAATCCCATCTAGCGTGGTTAACGACTTCAAGATAAACATCATTTGCGCCGGTAAGCGAAAGGGTTGTTGCTCGAACATCAAGGCAATTTCGCTCCGCATTTCATCAAATGCTTGTAGCTCGATTGGCTTTTCTGTAAACTTGTCCAGGACAAACGATACTAATCGCTTGACCGGTTTGATATCGCCTCCAGGCTCAAGCAATCCCATATAGGTTAGGGTATCAACAACCTCATCAGTGTCTTTCTTCAAAACAGCAAAAAAGGTTTTGATCATCTGATTTTTGGCAATTGGCTTCACCTCCACCATGGTGCCAAAGTCATAAAAAATCAAATCTCCCTCTTGAGAGACAGCCAAATTACCGGGATGGGGGTCAGATTGAAAAAAACCATCCTGTAATAATTGCTTGAGGAAACAACAGATACCCAGCTGGATAATGTCCTTGATGTTTATCTCGCAAGTTTCTAGAGTGGAGCGATCGTCAACCTTGATACCGGGAAGATATTCCAGCGTCAGCACTTTTTTCGTGCTGTACTGCCAATACACTTTTGGGACGATAACCCGAGGATAATCTAAAAAATTTTGGCGGAAGCGATCGGCTTTTTTACCTTCTTGAATATAGTCAATCTCTTGATAAAGCAGATCGAAAAACTCGTGAAATAGAGCTTCTAGATTGTACTGTCTCGTCCAAGGCAGAACCTGGTAACTAAAGCGTACCAGTCGATGCAATACTTCAAAATCTAAGTTGAATAGTTTTTCTAATCCCGGACGCTGAACTTTGACAACGACATCTTCCCCCGTATGCAGTCGAGCTCGATGAACCTGGCCAATGCTAGCAGAAGCGAGGGGAAAGGGATCGAAGTCGCGATACAGCGCATGAATCGACTTACCGAGTTCGGATTCAACCACCGCGATCGCTTCTGTTGGACTAAATTCTGGTACTCTATCCTGCAATTGCCCTAGAGCCTGCACGTACTCCTTGGGTAGTAAATCGGCACGGGTAGAGAGAGCTTGCCCAAGCTTGATAAAGGTTGGACCTAAATCGAGTAGTGTGCCAACTAGCCACTGGGCGCGGCGATTTCTATGATGAGGGGAGTTCTTGGCAATTGTTCTATCCCACCATAAATAAAATACCAATTTGGCTGACGAGCCAAATATATCGATTTGACGAGCCAGTGGAGAATACTGAGGCCGTTGCCAGCGTTGCAGCTTGAGCGGAGCTTGTGTAAGCATACTGTTGGCGATTTTAGTCTTCGCGCTGCCACTATTCCATCGATTAGTTCGCTACGGCGAGTTTAAGCAGCACTACACAACTTTCTAGCGATGACTAGAGGTTTTCTTGAGATTTGTTAACTAATTATTTAAATTTTAGTATGGCGATGGAAACTGGGCAGTGTAACGGTAAAAGAGATTAAAGCGGTTTGAGAATTTTCGAGGGGGTAGCTAGACGCCTCAATGCTTCCATTGAGATGCTGAACTAGGCACTTGACTAAAGCGAGTCCCAAACCTGTACCCTGGACGGCATTTGCGGTAGCACCTCGACCCCGGCGGAACTTATCAAAAATATGTTCTAGATCGGTAGGGGAAATACCGGGCCCTGTATTGGTTAAGGTGAGAACAACTTGATTGACGGATTGCTGAACTTGCTGAGCGACTTCTAAATAAACGGTCGTGTCTGGGTCAGAATATTTACCTGCATTGGTTAAAAGTTCTAACAAGATGCGTTTTAGGCTGTCGGGTTCGGTGTTAATAATAAGCGATGGTACAGGAGCATTCACCCTTAAGGTTAGCCTTTTATCCGCCCATTTTTCGTTAAACGTTTGAGCTAACTTCTCAATTAGTAGCATCAAATCGATTTTTTGCAGAGAAATCTGACACTGATCGGATTCTAGCCACTGTAAACTTAGTAAGTCCTCAATCAAGTCGATTTCTCGATTGCATTCCTGTTCGAGAATTTGCAGATATTTGTCTCGGCGATCGGAGGAGAGTCCAGAGTGGCGCAGCATCCGGATTGCTAGACTCATCGTGGTAAGAGGCGTCCGCAGTTCATGACTCATACTGCTCATAAACTCTTCTTTGAGCTGATTGAGTTGTTGCAACTGGTCGATCTGCTGACGCGTTTTTTCGTATAACTTCGCCTGGACATCCAGACTTTGTTGCAACTGGGCTGTCCGTTCTTCAACCAGGGATTGCACTTGTTGGAGAGTTTGCTGTTGGATAGCCGTCGTACTCACTTGAGTACTGACCCATTTCACCAACTCTAATTCGTCAGGATGCCATAGGCGAGGTTGAGAGTGCTGTAATACCAGAAACCCTAAAACAGTTGAGGCACAAGGGGCATGCCTGTAAGCTCCGATCAAAGGAACGATGATTCCGGCGGGCATCATTTCTCGATCGAAGATTGACAAGCGCTCTAGGGAGAAGTCCGCCGTAGAAAGTTCTCGCTCGTCGGTAATGGCTAGCGGTTCTGGAGCGTTTGCAAATGCTTGTTGACAAAACAAAGACTCTGACAGCCAAAACGATTGGTTCAATAGAGACTGAGGTGTTCTTGTCTGTGGTGTAGATTGACTCGAAACCGCCTCGAACCACTCGCAGGTGACTGTAATTTTAGTTTCTGGAAGATGCTCTGGCGAGCGACTTTTATATAGAGGGTCAGTGTATTTCAAGAGGAGAAGAAAACCTCGATTCACCTGTAACGCTTGAGCGGTACCTGCGATCGCAATTTGGAAAATCTCCTCTAGTGCTAGACCACTGCGAATGGCTAAACTTAACTGATTGAGTAGAGCCTGGTGGCGAGCGGCAGCCTGCACCTGCCGAGTCATTTGAGCTTGAGAAATGGCTATCGCGACTGACACCGCCGCAACACTAACCAATTCTTTCTCTCGGTCAGTCCAGTCGTGAGGCTGCATGCGTCCTAACACGATCGTTCCATTGACTGTAAAGTGCGATCGGGTGTGAATTCTTAACACCGCTCTAGCGGGTAGCATCTCCCAAGACCAACCCAAAGCTTGACAGATACTGGAGGTTTGACAATCTCCAATCGCTAGCGGTTCTGAATTGGGAACGTAATCGGTCAGCGTTAGCTGTTGCAGTAATTGTCGTTGCTGGTCAAGCGTTTGAACGGGATAGTCCTCAGAACACCAAAAGGCAATCTGGTTGGTCGATGTGGGATGGAGGATTGTCTCGATCGAGCAGATATCTACTTGGAACATCTCTCCTAAAACCCGAGCAATCTGTTCTAGCAAGAGTTGTGGGTCTTGAGTGGTTAAGATAATCTGGGTAATCTGTTGCCCGAGCTGAGCTGACTGGACCGAGTGTTGCATCAGTACACTTTGATGCTCCTGCATAACAACGGGTTCGATGGTGCCGGACAGATAAGAATTCACAGGACTGACCCTTTGTACTGTGTTGTTGAAGCAGTTGAAGAAGGAGCTTGCACTTTCTGCATCCATGACGCTTGTTGCACAAACAAATTATAGTAGTGGAGCTTTCCTGGGGCAGTATGAAACAGTACTCCCGATCTCTGTTGAAGAAAGTACATCGCTCTCACAACACACAAACAGCGGTAGCATTAAATGTGTTGAATAGCCGAAGTACTTCCTAACACTGCGTCAAGCGTCAGCGCGCCCAAGTTAGCGATCGCTACTGGTAGCCATCTCTACCTTGTAGTTTGTCGTTCTGTGACCTCACCACACACTTTCTTTCTACCCCACCGTTGCGAGATTAACTCTTGAATGAACTAATCTTGCATTATTAGTGTTCCCTGTTTTTTAAGCCTTTTAACAAAAGGCGGAAATTTTTCTGGAACTTTTTAACCAGGAGTCATCGCACAATCTTCGCGATCGCGTCGGACTTGCCGTCATACACCCTAGATTACAGTGCCTTGCCTCAAGGGTGAAGGAATCCATCAAAACTCTGGTCTCAGGTCAACCGTTTCATCGGGTTCTGGAAATAGTTGATTTTTATGACGATGGGATGGCGAGGTAGGGAAATTTGGACTGATTAGTTACTGAACACCGATCGATTTTGGGCGATCGTATGTTTTTATATCGACAATATTGTTAATAATTTTAATTTTATCTTTGCGTTTGTTTAGTATTACTAGATGTATTCTTGGAATTCAGGTTTCTCCTGCCACACTCAAATCAATTTTTAATATTTTCTATAGAAATGCCGTACAGCTTCCCGTGCTATGCTGCTGAACGCAAGCCTGTCAGTGAAACGCTGTGAAGCGTACTGAGAAGTCATACTTGAGAATAAGAACAAAGTTTGACGTTTTGTGTGTATTAAAAAGAGTATCCCAGCACCAGCATTTATCTAAATATAGGCAAATGTACAGGTGCTACCCAAAATATATTTAGGTAGTATTTAAAGTATCGATAGGATTCAATCCCTATCGAATCTCTACTTTTTTATCCAGAAAAATCGAGGAAATTATGGCAGGAACTAACTTACAATTACAGAATAATAACGCAATCGAATTAGAGCAAGACACGATTCATATTTGCGGTCGGATTCAGCCCCATGGAGTGCTGTTTGTTTTAGAAGAACCCGATCTCAAGATATTACAGGTTAGTCGAAATACTTATACAGCTTTCGGAATTCATCCCGAAGCCATGCTCCATAAAAAACTCGAAGATATTCTTGATTCATTTCAAGTAGACAAATTAAAAGTCGGTTTATCGGACGAAAATTTTGATTTTATTAATCCCACCAAAGTTTGGGCGAGGAAAAAGGGAGACGACTACGTTGTCTTTGATAGTATTTTTCATCGCAATCCAGATGGATTGTTGATTCTTGAGTTAGAGCCTGCTATTTCTCAAGAAAACGTTCCTTTTCTTAGCTTCTATCATCTGGCTAGAGCCTCTATTAATCAGTTAGAATCCACATCCAATCTTCATGACTTCTGTCAAATCATCGTGAAAGAAGTCCGAAAAGTGACTGGGTTTGACAGAGTGATGCTGTATAAATTTGAGGAGGATGGGCATGGGTCTGTCATCGCTGAAGAAAAAGTAGAACATCTAGAGTCTTATTTAGGCTTACATTACCCAGAATCAGATATTCCCAAACAAGCGAGAAAGCTATTTAGCTCTAATTGGATTCGATTAATTCCCGATGCCAAGTCTGAACCTACGGAAATTATCCCAACAATTAATCCAATTAACCAGCATCCGCTCAATCTAACGAACTCGATTCTCAGAAGTGCCTCTCCCTGCCATATCGAATACTTGCACAATATGGGAGTGGGAGCGTCTCTCACTATCTCTTTAATTAAAGATCAAAAACTGTGGGGACTAATTGCCTGTCATCATCAGTCCCCGAAGTATGTTTCCTATGAGCTGCGTAAAGCCTGCGAATTCTTGGGACGAGTAATCTTTTCAGAAATTTCAGCGAGAGAAGAGACTGATGATTACGACTATCGCATGAAGTTGACCTATATTCAATCAGCTTTGGTTGATTATATGTCCCAAGAGGAGAACTTTATCGATGGTTTAATTAAACATCAACCGAATCTCCTCGAACTTGCTGATGCCCAAGGCGCAGCGGTGTGCTTTGGGGGAATTTGCACGGCAATTGGCGAGACGCCCAAAGAAGAAGACCTCAGCTTTTTACTGCAATGGCTCCAAAATAATGTTGATGAAGAAGTCTTCTATACCGATTCCTTACCCTTTATTTATCCAGATGCCGAGCGGTTTAAAAACGTTGCGAGTGGGTTGCTAGCTATTCCCATTTCCAAGAAAAACTATGTGTTGTGGTTTCGACCGGAAGTGATTCAAACCGTTAATTGGGGAGGAGACCCCAATAAGGCGTTTGAAACCGATCGCACCGAGGCAGGTTTACGTTTATCTCCCCGGAAATCATTCGATCTGTGGAAAGAAACAGTTCGCTTGAAATCCTTACCCTGGAAACAAGTTGAAATTAAAGCAGCACTTGAATTGAGGAAAGCAATTATTAATATTGTCCTGCGTCAAGCTGATGAACTAGCTCAACTCGCTCAGGATTTAGAACGTTCCAATGCCGAGCTGAAAAAGTTTGCTTACGTGGCGTCCCATGACTTACAAGAACCGCTCAATCAGGTAGCCAACTACGTACAGCTCCTAGAGATGCGCTATGAAGACGAACTCGACGAAGATGCCAAAGAGTTTATTGGCTTTGCGGTTGAGGGAGTCAGCCTGATGCAGACGTTGATTGATGACGTGCTGGCCTACTCGCGAGTGGATATGCAAGCGATCGCGTTTCAACTAACTGAGGTGGAGAAAGCTTTAGATTACGCCCTCGGCAATTTGCGGACGCGAATCGCTGAGAGTGGCGCTGTGATTACGCATGACCCATTACCGACGGTTATGGCTGATAACACGCAACTCATGCAGTTGTTTCAAAACTTGCTCGGCAACGCCATCAAATTCCGCAGCCATCAACCGCCAGAAATTCATGTAGGAGCACAGCGCGTCGAGGACGCGTGGTTATTTTCTGTGCGAGATAACGGCATTGGTATCGACCCACAGTTTGCCGATCGCATTTTTGTCATTTTCCAGCGCCTGCATACCCGAGATGAGTACCCTGGTACAGGCATGGGTCTCGCTATCTGTAAAAAGATAGTGGAATGCCACCGAGGTCGAATCTGGGTAGAGTCAGACGTTGGGCAGGGTGCAACATTCTACTTTACAATTCCAGTGGGAGGACGCGAGCTTGAGCGTAGAAACGGGCGAAAGAAACAAAATAATCTTTTTGGTCGAAGACAATCGAGCTGATGTTCGCTTAATCCAAGAAGTCTTAAAAAATAGCTCGGTACCGCACGAAGTCGTGACGGTCAGGAATGGGATGGACGCAATGGCATACTTACGCCGAGAGGGAGAGTATGCCGACGCTGTACGACCCGACTTGATTTTGCTGGATTTAAACTTACCCAGAAAGGATGGTCGGGAAGTTTTGGCAGAAATTAAAGCCGATCCGAATCTCAAACGTATTCCAGTTGTCGTGCTAACTACTTCAAAAAATGAAGAGGATATTGCCCAAAGCTACGAATTGCACGTCAATTGTTACATTACCAAATCCCGCAACCTGAATGAGCTATTTAAAATTGTTAAGGGAATTGAGGAGTTTTGGCTAGCAACCGTCACCCTACCATCAGAGCGATCGTAGGATAGACAGGGGAGAGAGATGAAGATAGAAGATGAAAAAACTACTCTATGACCCTATCTTCTCCAAACCCATTACTTTCGAGATCGGCGCGCTTGTGCGGTTCGACACGAGGCAACATCAACATCTCTCCCCTAATCCCCAATCCCTAGCCCCTATATTCAAGTTAAAGGAGCCCAGGGAGAAAAACGAAAAGACTATGGCTGCAAGCTCAGTCAAAATCTTGTTAATTGAGGACAGTTTGGCAGAAGCCAGATTGTTGCAAGAAGTGCTGAAGCAATCCCAGTTTAAGCAGTTTAGTCTGGTACACGTTAAACGATTGCGGGAAGGCATTGCCACACTCGCTTGCGAACACTTCGATGCTATTTTGTTGGATTTAACCCTACCAGATAGCCAAGGATTGGCATCTCTGGCTCCTCTAATTAGTGTTGCGCCTCGCTTACCCATTGTCGTACTCACGAATATGAATGACGACGCACTGGCGATTGAGGCCGTCCGGCAGGGAGCGCAAGATTATTTGGTCAAGCGTCAGGTGAATGGAGAAGTGCTAGCTCGTGCCTTGTATTATGCGATCGAGCGCAAGCAGATGTCGGAAGCCTTGCGAGAGGTGAATGCCGCATTAGAAATTCGAGTTCAGGAACGAACCGCTGAGCTGGATAAAGCCAAAGAACTCAACCAGCTCAGATCTGAATTTGTCTCCATGCTGTCTCATGACTTCCGCAATCCTCTCAATACCATTCTTCTGTCTGCTGGTTCCCTCCAACTCAACGAGGATAAATTGACTAAGGAGAAGAAGCTCACCCATTTTCAGCTCATTCGTTCGGCCATTAAAGATATGGCTCACCTCCTCGATGAGGTGATACTCATTGGTCAAGCGGAGTCCGGCAACCTTCAGTGTCAACCTAGTCCACTGAACTTAGAACTGTTTTGTCGTCAATTAGTAGAAGAGTTACAACTGGCTATCGGTGAGAAGCGCTTGACTCTCACGTTCGCCCGTCTGGGTGAGTTCCACAATAGTCTGTGGGATGAAAGTCTTCTACGACATATTTTGGGAAATTTACTGGTGAATGCGATTAAATATTCGCCAGACGGTGGAACAGTGAGGTTTGAACTGATTGGCCAGGAGCAAGCCGTAATATTCCAAATTCAAGATTGGGGAATTGGCATTCCAGCTGAAGACCAAGAGCGACTATTTCAGCCATTTACTCGTGCTGGGAATGTGGGGGCAATTCCTGGTACTGGTTTGGGATTAGCCATTGTCAGACGGTGTGTAGAAGCTCATGGAGGTCAGATTACCGTCACGAGTGAGGTTGGGGTGGGAACGACATTTACTGTCACGCTGCCATTGATGAGGTCAACCCAACCCTGCTACAACTCAGGTTTTTAATTGCGATCGCGACCTTGAGATTTGTAAACCTTTATCCTAGTTGTGTAAAAGTGTCTTGAATTTCAAACTAGGTTTTGTTACAACTGATGCAGATTTTTTTGCCAAGATGTGAATCTACTAGTGTGTTGGCAAAAGAGGTATTATGTTTAACTTCTGGGCTATGCAGAAGTTGTTCAGATAGAAAAACCCCCACTACCGCCTAGCGCTAGTGAGGGACTCGTCACACAAACTGAACATATCAGTAAAACTCGTAATACTGTAAAGAATTTTTGAACTTTACACAGGCGCTCGCCAGTATTACCGATGACAATACAGGGACAGGATCGCCTGCGATCGCTGTTGAACGGAGAGTTAACGATCGGCACATCTCTAAAACTAGGGTAACACTGTCGATCTATTTTCCGCTTGAGCAAACCTAATGCAGCAGAATTTTAAGCGTTCCTGTTAGAGAACTCTGAATGTTTGCCAAAAGCGATCGCAGGCTGGGAACCAAAAGCACTAAGAGCTGTAGCTCCCAGCGCCTCAAGCGTTTATAAAAATTTTCAATCCTAGATACCGAA
>DATNPC010000484.1:0-2433 GCA_036703375.1 Allocoleopsis sp. | reverse complement strand
CTGCGCGAAGACTTCGCCCTCAACCTATGAAATCATGCAATCGCGTAGAAAGGGCGTTAGCGAAGCGGTAGCGAGGAACGAGCGTCAGCATTTGGAACGAAAAATCCTGGTTTTTGCCTCTAATCTATCCCCCAAATGCTTCGCCCCTACAGCATCCTGGGACTTATGGGTCATGCATAGCCCTACTAGGGAAGGGGGTTGGGGGGTTAGGTTTTCTGAATTCGCTAACAGTATCCTTAAGTCCCAGGCGGTTTCCGGCTTAAATTGACGCCAATGGGGGGAGGGATTGTCCCTACGAAAAACCGTCGTTTCGGCGATTACTGTAGCGCTACTCTAGGAAATTTTGATGCATGGAACTTTCAGTGCCAGTGTTAGTGAAGGCGAGGGGTTCTGATGCGATCGCGTTTATCTTGCAACTATTCCATTTATCAATGACCTGAGAGACATATCCGGAAATTGTACAAAATCGTCGAGAGTAAACGCACCATGTTGCGATCGCTAGATATACCCTCAAAAACCAAATGCTCCTAAAAATTTCTTTTAGGAGCATCTGGCTCTCTTGATTGACCAGCAGGGGTTTCTGGTGATGTTTCAGTAATCGGAGCGGCGGGATTTGAACCCACGACCCCTACTACCCCAAAGTAGTGCGCTACCAAGCTGCGCTACGCCCCGAAACACCTATACTAGAATACCATAACCTTTTTAATTCAAGCAACTACCTAAAATACTTTTAGTGACTGAGCCGCTTGAACTAAACCTGGAACGGCTGAAGTAGACCAACCCCCTTCGCAACGGCGTCCCCCGTTCAGGATAAAGCGTAAGGTGTAAGCTGAAGGAAAACCTTCCACTTCCATCCAGAGCAAATCGCTTTCCGCCTCACAGGTGATTTTCTCCTCATCCATTAATTCGCTAGCCATCTGGTTCATGGTTTGGGCGAGTTGAGTCAATAATCGGCAAAAGTCATCTAACTCCGCCTCTGTTAACTCGATCGCCCAATCGTCACCACCAACTAAGCCTTGATACTCAGCCACATCTGGTTTCCATCCGAGACGCCAGCCTTGTCCGGTTTTGATTAGACGTTCCATTACTTTTGGGGTAGGAGTAAATTCGCATCTCCGGGCTTAGGCAGAGATGGTGTTGTGCTGGTATTAGGAGCTGTGGGTGACGCTTCCGAATTACTCGGTGCTGCGGCTGGCGTTGTCGTGGCATTGGGATTGAAGATACTCACTAAAGTATCGACCAAAGCCTCCCGTTGGGCGCGAGTCAAACTTTCAATCGCTTTGCGATCGCTTTCCATCGGATTTTGCTTCAACTGGCTAGCACCGGGATACTGGGATTCCACTTCCCATAAGTTTTCGTTAGCCCCCAGATAGTCAGCCAGCGTTAGCTTCCAATCCAAACGGTACATTGGCGGACGGAGTTTCACGGAAATGTGATACCGCATTAAACGACTAACCAGCGTGTTTTTCTCATCGACTTTGCCAGTCTCTTTGCTGACATACTGGTTCTCTAACGGCAAATTCGGTAAGCGTTGGTAAACTCGCGCTGCCGCATTGTCAGGTACGGCAAACTGGGCAGCAACAGGTTGTGTGCCCAGCCATTTCAAGATACCTGAGCGATCGGCTTCTGGCTTTTCCAGTAGCAAACCCATGCCTATGACAGTGGCAACGGTTAAACTGAGCGTCAGCCGGAAGCTTATACCCTTTCCCAGTGCTTTAAGCATTTTGGATACAAGACAAACGATCGGTCTTTTTGAAGCGACTAACCGGTTTTGAGGGCTAGTCACCAATAATTTCGGGTTGAGTCAATTCATCGGACATCTCAATAATTGCCCGCAGCACTGGCTTCATCATCGGATCGTCGATATTTTCAAAGTCTTCATAACGACGACGCTTCGCACGATTTGCTACTTGCACAGTAATGCGATAGCGATTGGACGCTGCACTGATTAGCTCCTCAGCGCGGTGCATAATTTGGCTGGAATCAAACTGTTGGTAACGCCGGTGCAGCATAATTTGTACTCAGGGATGGTTTTGAGAGTGTCAGGGTTTGAGCGATCGGCTTTCAACTCAATCAAATAGTGATTCGCTAAATGCCCCTCGCAAAATCCAGTGTAACAGGAGTCAAACAGTGACCAGTGACCAGTGACCAGTGACCAGTGACCAGTGACCAGTGACCAGGTCGATGTGGGGTTTGACACTTAGCTCACACAAGAGAGAGTTGGGTGTCTTTTGAGCTGGTAGTCCGTTATTAAAATGCTCAAAAAAATCTAGCCAGAGATTAAAAGATTCAATGAATCACACGGCTTTACACCGACATCAACAGATATGGCGTGAATAATGGAGAGAGGTGATTCAAAAAAAACATATGGAGACTATTATACCAAAGTTTCCGGTTTTTATCACCTTTAAGGCTGAAAAAGATTTAGGCGAT
>DATNPC010000483.1:0-6479 GCA_036703375.1 Allocoleopsis sp. | reverse complement strand
TGAGGTAGCCGAAAAACAGGGCGCTTTGCGGCAGTTACTACGCTTACTAGCTGTTCGTTTTGGAGAAGTACCGCAGGATGTGCAGACTCAACTGGAGGGACTCAGTGTCATTCGGTTGGAAGATTTAGTAGAGGTGGCACTAGCTTCTCCAACTCATCAAGACAAGTAAACGACTCATTCACAATCGATATATTATGGTTAATCAACCCGACATAATATAACTGGCGACCTTACCCAAATTTTTCCCCGTTTTCCTGATAAACTCTGCGTCATCTCACTCGCAGAAACTGAATTAAGGAAAATACAATGAAGCGGTTTGCTCGAACTGTCACACGCAGAAGCTTTCTTTTGATGAGAGCATCCGCTAGCTTGGCACTAGCAAATCGTAAAGCTAGAAGCGAAACTCTGCATGGTTTTATAGAATCCCTTGCCGAGCGGCATGATTCTAGCGCAGCGACCAACCAGTTAGCTGCTCGTGCAAAGCGAATTGCAGAAATCATTGAAGAATATGACAGTCAGGGATGCCACCGCACAGGCACGGCGAGCAATCGAGTTTCTGCCTTGTGGCTTGCCGGACGTATTGAGCAACTAGGTCTTGAGGCAATCTTAGAAAAATTTCCTATCAGATGTTAGCAGAGGAAAGCGATCGCTCTTGTAGCTTCTGGCTAGAACACCAATTCAGTATGAAGAACCTAACCCCCCAACCCCCTTCCACGCGATCGCATGATGTCACAGGTTGAGGGCGAAGCATTCGCGCAGAAATATTCGGGTGCGAGCGATAAGATAAAACGCGAATGCTTCGCCCCTACGATGTGTTCTATGCAACCGAGAATACGAGAATAGCTATAAATCAAACGGTTGAATGGCAAAATCTCCCAGTGTTACCGTAAAACTTTTTTGCTCTCCCGATGCCACAAAGTTGATAATGACCTCACAGGCAACAGCAACGGTTAGCATCACGAGATTTCTGGCTAATGGGTAGTCGCAGACATCGTCATTGGCGGGTGAGGGGACGCGATAGCGATCGTTCCAAATGATTTCAGCATAATCACTTGCCAGTCCCACATGCAGGCAGGGTAACTGAGCGTCTTGGCAATAGTCTTTCACCGCTTGACGCGCCACGCTGTTATCAAACGTATCGATCGCTAAGTTCGTGCCGCGTAATAGTTGTGCAGCGTTAGCTGTTGTTAATTCTTTAGAGCGTCCGTCTACTGTTACCCCTAAAGCCCGATACAGCGAATTGGCTAGGATTTTAGCTTTGTAGGCTCCGATATCCGATTTGTAATAGGGTTGAGTGGAGAGGTTGCGTTCTTCAATGCGATCGCGATCGATGACAACCAGCTTAGCAACGCCAGAACGCGCCAAATTTTCTGTAATATTTGCTCCTAATGCTCCACCACCGCACACAGCTATCGGAAACTCTCCGAGCTTTGCCATTAGAGTCGGGGTTCTGTATAGTTGTTCGTGAAAAAAGATAGTCATAAGCTCTCTTATCTAGCGATTCTCGTATTAGTGAGGTACATCTCACTTTCTTGCCAATGCCTCATTCCCTTTCATCTCAGAATCTTTTACCTTATCTTTTCGGAGAATGACTATATAAATTATTCATCTCTCTATATTTATTCATTTTCTCACAATTATCTTTATTTTTCTTCGCTATCTCTGCCGGAGAATAATTCACAAATTATTCATAAGAGTTGCCCCCTGAATAAAGAGAGAAAAAATCTTCTATTATAAAATATTTTAAAATTTATCAATTATAAAATTCGAGTATTTCCACAAGTTAGTTGTGTATTCTTGAAAAGAAACTAAGCTGGTCATACATGAGAACAGGTGTATCAGAATTGAGACCTACTTAGTCAGCCAAGAAAATTTTTACTCTTATCAATTAGCTGAAATACTTAACTCTAGGAGCAGCAGGATGCGAATTTTACTGTTAGCATCGGCTTACAATAGTTTGACCCAACGCGTCCATGTAGAGCTAGCTTATCGCAAGTATGAGGTTTCGCTGGAGTTAGCCTTGCATGAAGATGTGATGACTGAAGCGGTTGAACTATATCAGCCGGATTTAGTGATTGCTCCTTTTATGAAAAAGGTCATTCCTGAAACAATTTGGCGTCGTTATTTATGTATTGTCATTCATCCTGGAATTAAAGGCGATCGCGGCCCTTCATCCTTAGATTGGGCGCTTCTGACGAATGCCAAAGATTGGGGAGTCACAGCCTTGCAAGCTACGGCAGAAATGGATGCCGGTGATATCTGGTCTTCGGTCAATTTCCATCTGCCACACCAGAGTAAAAGTTGCATCTACAGAACAGAAGTTGCTCAAGCCGCGATCGAGGCAATTTTGCAAACACTCAATCGCTTCAAAGGCGGACAATTCGTTCCCGAAGTTTTGGATTACAGGCGAGAGGATGTCAAAGGATGCCTGCGACCATTTATTAAGCAAAAGGATAGAGCGATCGACTGGTTATCAGACTCAACAGCAACGATTGCGAGAAAAATTCGTGCGGCTGATAGTCAACCGGGCGTATTAGACACGATTGGCACAGACGAATATTACCTGTACGGAGCGCATGAAGAAGAACGTTTGAAAGGAGTTCCTGGCGAAATCATCGCCCAACAACGCGGTGCGATTTGTCGTGCAACGGTAGATGGTGCGGTTTGGATATCCCATCTCAAACAGAAAAAACAGGGGAATCAGACATTTTTTAAATTACCCGCAGCGATAGTATTGGGCGATCGCTTGAACGATGTGCCTGAGATACCTTGTCCGCGAAAAGTGCCGTCCTCGTGCAAAACATATCGGGAAATCTGGTACGAAGAGCAAAATGAAGTCGGCTACCTGCATTTTGCCTTCTACAATGGTGCAATGAGTACCGACCAGTGCGATAGCTTGAGAACGGCTTTTCTCAACGCTTGCACTCGTCCAACCAAAGTCATTGTTTTCATGGGAGGACATGATTTCTGGTCAAACGGCATTCATCTCAACCTCATTGAAGCCGCAGAAAATCCTGCTGAAGAATCGTGGCGAAATATCAACGCCATGAATGACTTGGTGTTGGCTATTCTCACGACAACATCGCATTTAACTATTGCTGCCATGCAGGGTAATGCAGCGGCTGGAGGCGTGATGTTAGCCTTAGCCGCCGATCGCATTTACGCCCGTAACGGTATTGTGTTGAATCCCCACTACAAACGCATGGGCTTGTACGGTTCCGAGTACTGGACGTATTCTCTGCCCAAACGTGTCGGTTTGCAAAAAGCGATCGCACTGACGGAAAATTGTATGCCAATGGGTACGCAAGTTGCGCGAGAGATTGGTTTGATTGACGACTGTTTTGAAACTCACCCCCTCACTTTTCGTCAGCAAGTTCGATCGCTCGCACAAGCTATTGCTCACAGTCCTGACTACGAGCAGCAATTGGCACTTAAAACCGAAAATCGGCTGAGAGACAAGCGCTTCAAGCCTCTAGAAGACTATCGAAAAGAGGAACTAGAGCACATGAAACTCAATTTCTATGGTGCCGACGAGAGCTATCACATCGCTCGCCGTAATTTCGTATACAAAATTCCTCCGTCACAAACTCCAGTCCACTTAGCAAAATACCGCAATTTGGGTAGTAACCCAGACAAATGTACGGTAATTTCAACTGCGCCAGAGGTCTGGAGTAAAAGCCAAGCGCACCTATCCGAGGTGATTTATGAGGGTAAGTAGGTCGGCGTTAATACTTTAGACATCTCCGGAAATTAAGTTTCAGCTACCGTGATACAAGGATTTCAGGTTAATTATCGGAGATGTCTTTTTCGTTGAGGCAAAGCAGAGAGCAGAAGGCAATAGGGAACCAATTAAAGATAAGGGCGATCGCAATTCGCCCTTATCTTTGCCCATATAATTCAAAAATCCCAATTATCTCGCGCTTCGATCACACCGACCAGGGATTGCAAGTCAAAGTTCCGATCGTATCCACTCAGGCAGATACCGGAACTGATAACCGTTAGATCGGTTTTAGAAATTGCAGAGGTATGAGACTCGCCATTGCGAGTTGTCCACTCGACTTGCCAAAAATCTCCGCGATCGCGAAATTCCAGCAACTCCCCACCCCCCATTTGTAGCGCATCCCGCAGTCGCCGTTCATCATGTCTTTGTGTCTGCCGATTTCTGCGACTGGGTTGCTCAGTGCGCTCTGGTTCTCGTTGCGCCCGCCGTTGCTGCTGTTGTTCTCGTTCCTCGCGTTGATGCCGCAATCTCGACTGATACTCGTCTGTCTGCTGCAAGGCAAGCTGATAAACCACTTGCATTTCTGGCGTCATTCCCGCAAAGCGGACAGTTTCAGGCATGGCAACCTGTCTCAGCTGTTCTCTCATCAATTCTGCTGACTGCGGTTCTGCACGGCGATCGATTTCATCAAACCACCAAGCACTACCATCAAAGCGAGCAATAATTGGCTCAAACGCCGCTGCTTCTGTTACCAAATGCACTGGCACTGGCTTAGCAGTACCCAAACGCTGTTGCATATCGGACTCGTTTACCGGATAAGCCAGCCAAGTTTGCCCCCGCAGCCGATGCGCCAAACGCAAGCGTAAGGGTTTGAGTAGTTTGAGATAGTCCGCCAGTTGAGGCAAACTCGGTTCATCCACTACCTCAGCTGTTTTCCCATCCACTGGCTGAAAGATGCCCCATCCCTCAAAGTCTTGAGGTTGAGGAGTAAAGGTATAAACGATCTTGGCGACAGATGTCCGCACCTGTCCGCCACGCACGCAGGGTGCAAGGAACTGAGTGTCGCGTAATTGAGATTCTTGGGCGGCAATTTGGTTGAGGAGGTTGCGGATATCTGCCATGATGATTTTTCAAACGCAAAGGAAAACAGAAATGATCGACGACCAACTGCTCACTGGCCACTGCTCACTGCTCACTGCTCACTGATTTCACTTAGACTCGGAATGCGTTGAGTCTGAGGACTTAGGGGTTTCTAATTCTTTCATCGCACTCACCATTTGTTCTCGCAATCCAGCTATTTGGTCGATCGCCATTTTCTCCAAAGTGCCTGCTTCCATCGCTCCCATCCAGCGAATCATTGAGGACAGACATAGCTCTTTGAGATAGGCAAACGAGAAGCTATCCGTCAGTTTAGCCAAGTGGGTTATGGCAGAATCAGACAAGCGCATGTCATCTTTGAGCGTGTTGTTCCATAATCGAATGTATTCACGACGCTCCGAGCGATCTGGAAGCTCGAAGTGATACTTGCGATCGAAACGACTGGGGCGATCGAGAATTGCAGGATCTAAGCGATCGGGATGATTAGTCGTTGCTAGAGTCAAAATCCCCGCATTAGAGGCAAAGCCATCTAGTTCATTCAGGAAGAAAGAGCGATTCTCGTCGTTAATCAGAGAATCCAAATCTTCTAGTACCAAAATACAAGGTGCTGACTGCCGTGCTTTCTGAAACACTTGACGAATGTTTTCACTTTCATTGTCATAGCGAGCCTTGAAGCTTTTCACGTATAAGCAAGGCTGCTGCATTTTATTAATCAGGGCTTTGAGAGTATGGGTTTTTCCATTACCAGGAGAACCGATGAACAAAATGCCTCGCTTCCAAGGAACTCCGTAAGCTTCGTAAGTCGATCGCGACGCAAAAAAGTTCGCCAAGTCGTCTTGAATTTCTTGTTTGAGAGAACCGCGCAAAATGAGGTTATCAAAGTTTGCGCCTTTAATCGCTTGGAACAGGCTCGGACTTTTACTCCAGTAACCTTCTTCAAAGACTAAAACCTCTTCCCGAACCTGGCCATTCCACTCACATACAGCCGTAAAGAAGGATTCTGCAATTTCTTTGGTATCAGCGAGAATCCAATAATACTGAACGCTCTGCCACTCTTCTCGCCAACTCATTAACAGGACATCGAGTGTCTGTCCCTGCCATGCCACCTCAAACCAGGCATTTACAGCGCTTTGGTGGGTGTGGTGCTCCATGCCATCCCAGCTGGTGGCAATTTGGTTATGAACAGAGGCTTTCTCTTCAATCGTGCATTTCTGGACATGGGCGTAGGCTTCCAGGTTAAACGAGCAATCCCTACCCTCAACTAGTGCTTTATCGGGATAGAGTGCTGCTAATTGCTGACTAACGTAGTAAGCAATGGCAGTAGTGGGAAGGCACAGTGCCTCTCTCATCAGCTTTTTGAGTTTCACGCGGTGAGTTGTCTCCTGGTTGTCTGCTTGAGGTTACTCGTCGAAGATACGATCTCTACACAGTAGTTGGGGCAAATTTCGGATATTGCTCAATTTTTGGCAAATGCGATCGCCTTTGGCGCTGCGCTTCGCGCAATCGCGTTGCTGATTTTTCGTCTGTCTTTTTGCGGAATGCTAGGGCGTGTCATCAATTAAATGTAGAATGCTGTCAGAGCAAGGCTTTTACGGCTATAAAGCTCGAACGAGCCTGACAGCCAGAATTCACTACTGGTACGGGATGTGTAGCTAATTGA
>DATNPC010000482.1:0-7152 GCA_036703375.1 Allocoleopsis sp. | reverse complement strand
CGGATGAATCAGGAGATTGCTCCAGAACTTTACCTAGAGGTGTTACCCATCACTCAGAGCGGCGATCGCTTTGAACTCAATGGGTCGGGTGAACCAGTGGAATACGTGCTGAAAATGCGCGAATTCCCTCAAGACGATTTATTTAGTTGCTTGTTCGAGCGCGGCGAACTCACAGAATCTCATCTAGAGGAATTGGGACGAATTGTTGCTCGATTCCATGCCAAAGCTCAAACCAATGAATACATCCGCTCGTTTGGCGAAGTCTCCAAAGTGCGGCAGGCGTTTGACGAGAATTACGAACAGAGTACGAAATATATTGGTGGGCCTCAAACTCAGCAACAGTTTGAAGAAACGAAGGCATTTACGGATGAGTTTTTTGCAAATCGGCAGGAGCTTTTAAATAGCCGAATTCAAAACAATTGGATTCGAGAATGCCATGGGGATTTACACCTGAGAAACATTTGTCTTTGGCAGGGAAAAATTCTCTTATTTGACCGGATCGAATTTAACGAGCCATTCCGCTTCGTCGATGTGATGTACGATGTAGCGTTTGCCGTGATGGACTTGGAAGCACGAGGGCGAAAAGATTTAGGCAATGCCTTCTTAAATACCTATATCGAACAAACAGGCGATTGGGAAGGACTTCAGGTACTCCCTCTATATTTGAGTCGGCAAGCCTATGTACGAGCTAAGGTCACGTCGTTTCTCTTAGATGACCCTGGTGTTCCGGATGACCTGAAGAAAGAGGCACAAGAGACAGCCGCAATGTATTACAAGCTGGCATGGAACTATACGCGATCGCAAAAAGGGCGGCTAATTTTGATGTCAGGGGTGTCGGGTTCCGGTAAATCCACAGTGGCGCGGCAATTAGCTCGGCGTTGGGGAGCAATTCACATCCGCTCGGATGCCGCACGCAAACACCTTGCAGGAATTCCTTTAGAACAGGTGGGTGGAGCAGAACTCTACACCTCACAAATGAATGAGAAGACTTACGGACGCTTATTAGAGTTGGGAGTATTGCTGGCTGATCGAGGCTTCCCAGTCATTCTAGATGCGAAGTACGATCGGCAGGTATTGAGACAAAATGCGATCGCTCAAGCCAACCAGCACGATTTGCCCATCCAAATCCTCTACTGTACGGCACCCGATGACGTGCTGCGCGATCGCCTCTCATCTCGTACCAATGATGTTTCGGATGCCACCGTTGACCTACTCCAGCAGCAAAAAGCTACAGCGGAACCCTTTACCGAGGTAGAACAATCTCTAGTTACCGAGTTGGATACCACGCAGGATTGGTCATCAACATTCGTAACTAACGGTTAACTGCGATCGATAGATTTCGGATAACGCAGGTCTCTCTGATGTCGATAGTCTCCAGACTCTTGCGCCTGGAGATAAAATCTATCGATCGCTCGCCCCAAATCCAACAACAACCCTCTAAAATTGGGTCAATCACCAGCAGTTATCCCTCCCCCCCTTCATCGGCTTCATCGCTTTAAAGTAGATCGGGGAGCTAGACAACAGGCGAGATATGGGTACGCCATCCGCTCGCTCGTTGCTAGAACATCAAGATATCCTCAGCTGCCGATTCATTAATGAGTGAAAAAAGAGGTACAAAAAAGCCATGGCTAAACTTTCTGGAGGATTTTCCACAGGAATCGGACTACAGTTGTGGTTAGTTTTTCTATTCTGTTTCTACTTTCTGGGGTACCCAGTTCCCTTAAGCATCTTACTGGGGGCTGTTGGAGGGATGGCTGCTGGTTGGGTCATTGGTTGGTGGAAAACTAAAGACAATCCCAGCGACTTAGAACCTGAAGAAATAGAGGAATACGGGGAAAAAGCTGAAAAAGTCAGCGGGTTACGGTTAGCCAAACAGAAAAGAGATGCCCGTACTAGGAAACGAGCGCAGCGTCCTCAGATATCTTTGACTAATTTCTTTAGAAGATAGGCGAGTTAAGGAAAACCGTCATCTACCCTGTAGAAGGGCGTACAGCCGTGCGTCCCTACCAGAGTTGTACTTGAACGAATGTTTTTATTTCTTTCTAAGCTGCTACCGCTATTTCTGTATCCTTTAGGGCTGGCGTGCCTGCTACTGGTTGTTGCCTTAGCGATGTTGTGGCGGCGCTCTCGCTGGGTGCCAGTGCCGATCGCGTTAGCATTACTTGTGTTGATGGTGGCGAGCAACAGTTGGGTGGCGACTGGCTTAGTAAAATCTTTGGAATGGCAGCAGATTCCCAAACAAGAATTACCCAGCGCAGATGCCATTGTGATTTTGGGAGGTGCAACGAAACCAGCGTTTCCGCCACGGCCATCTGTCGATTTGAGCGAACAAGGCGATCGCGTTTTCTATGGGGCTCAACTCTATCGTGAAGGGAAGGCTCCTCTTGTGATTGCTTCCGGTGGTCGTATTAATTGGAAAGGAGGCGGGCCTCCGGAGTCAGCGGATATAGCTCAAATCCTAATCAGTATCGGAGTTCCAGCATCTGCGATCGTGCAAGACTCCACCTCTCTCAACACATATCAAAATGCGGTCAATGTACGAGCAATTCTGAAGCAGCGAGGTATCCGTAAGGTATTATTAGTCACCTCCGCCATGCACATGCCGCGATCGCTCAGAATTTTTCAGCGTCAGGGAATTGAAGCGATTCCAGCCCCCACTGACTTCTTAATCACGCAACAGGAGATTGATGAACCCACAAGCAGCTTTCAAGCTATCCTGCTGAATGTTCTGCCAGATACTGACCGATTAGAAAACACCACTCGTGCTTTGAAAGAATACATGGGCATGGTTATCTACCGCCTCCGAGGGTGGCTTTAAGACATCAAGAAATGAACTAGATCGTGATAGTCTCCACCTTCAACGAGGTCAGGGGGTCGTTCATTACTATGAAGAAGTGAGCCACTTACCGTTTAGGTATCATGCCAGAACACTTCCCTCAAATTTTTCCAGCACCGCCACCAGCCGCTGATATTTTTGCCACTTACCAGCTAACTTACGAGTTTCATCGAGAGTTGCTGCACCGGCAGGAGCAGGAGCGTTACAGTGAGTGGTATCGCCTCACAGCCGAACAACATCAGCAAGAGTTCAAAAAGATGCAAGGCGACATCAACCTATTCGGTTGGTTTTGTCGCCGGAAGTAGCACTCAACATTGAAACAATCGTGAAAGAGACGAGAGCTTTACGACAGAAGGTGAGGGGAAGAAAGCTGTGAGAAACTCTCTGATTTCCCCTGGAGCGAGCGAACAATTCATCCACTGCGGGAAAGTTCCCGATCGCGCTCTCACCTTAGGTCGGGTAGCAAACGCTACACGATTTCCACCTCATCATCCCGGAAGTGAGCGCGAAATTTTTTGTCGAACTGGACTAGTACCGGCAGGTTGGCACTCACGGGTCTGCCATGCCACTCGACAACAATCCCAATCACATCTCCTTCCAGTCCTTTGGCATCAAAAGGCTCGTTTTTGTGAGCAGGATGGTGGTAAAGAATGACCGATTTCACAATGCGGACGCGATCGCCAACTTTCATACATAAAAGCTCGTGTTCTCTCCAACTGCCTGAACTCAACGATTGTGTCCAGGCAACCTTACTATTTTTGCACAGCAGTGTTCCTTCCTAGAACAAAATCGCGGCTATTCCTACTTTGGGGGAGGCAACGTACAAGTTTCTCGCAGTCCGAGAAGATGACAAGATGCAAGGCTCTACGCGTAGCTGATGCAGCGTGGCAGCAATAACTATCCAGTAGAAAAAGGGTAAAAACCTTACCCCACAAAGTTTATTGCCTCCTACCTCCTATCTTCTGCCTTCTACCTTCTGCCTCCTACCTCCTGCCTTCTGCCTTCTGCCTTCTGCCTTCTGCCTTCTACCTCCTGCCTTCTACCTCCTGCCTTCTGCCCTCTCCTACCTGCTGCCTCGTCCTTGTCCTAGAGCAACTAAGGCACGACAGCAATACATTCAATTTCCACTAAAACGTCCTTGGGCAGGCGAGAAACTTCGACGCAAGCACGCGCTGGAGCCGATGCCTCATCAAAATATCGGGCATAAACCTGATTCATAGCCGTAAAATCATTCATATTTGCTAAAAACACCGTCGTTTTCACGATGTCCTGAGGCTTAGCGCCAGCAGCAGCGAGGACGGCGACGAGATTGGTCATCACTTGCTCGGTTTGCTGGGCGACATCATTCGCTCCGACAATTTCGCCAGTACTGGGATCGAGGGGAATTTGACCGGCAGCAAACACCAGTTGACCGCTAGCTGCGATCGCTTGATTGTAAGGACCAACAGGTGTTGGTGCGCTGTCTGTACGGATAACTTTTCGTGTCATAGTCTCTTAGCTAAGGATGAAAATCTGGCAAACTTTTCCAAAAAACAATACCAGTTCCTGGCGATTCTATGCGTGTTTTATTTTTGCACCCCAATTTCCCAGCCCAATTTCGTCACTTAGCTGTAGCGTTAGCTCAAGACCCCAATCATCAAGTTGTCTTTGGCACCACTCGCAAGGAAGGCAATCTGCCCGGTGTCTACAAAGTTATCTATACTCCCTCTCGCGAAGCGCATCCTCAGACTCATCACTACATTCGCAGTTTAGAAAATGCCGTGCTTCAGGGTCAGGCTATCTATCGCCTCGCCGAACAACTCAAAGCTCAGAACTTTGTCCCCGATGTCGTTTACGGTCATTCCGGTTGGGGGCCGACGTTATTTATCAAAGATGCTTTTCCAACGGCTAAACTTCTATGCTATTTCGAGTGGTTTTATCACGCTCATGGCTCTGATTCCGACTTCGACCCCAGCGAACCCCTGACGGCTGACGATGAAGCTCGAATTCGGATTAAAAACGCCCCAATTTTAATTGATTTATACAGTTGCGATCGCGGTCTTTCTCCCACCTATTGGCAGCGACAGCAGTTTCCATCGGAATATCACAGCAAAATTACCGTTTGTCACGATGGCATTGATACAGACTTCTTTCAGCCTCAGCCAGGAGCGAAGTTAGTCCTACCCCGCTTAAATCTAGACTTGTCTGATACACCAGAGATTGTCACTTATGTGGCGAGGGGAATGGAACCTTACCGGGGTTTTCCGCAGTTCATCGAAGCCTTAGCCTTGCTCCAACAGCGACGGCCTCACTGCCATGCCGTAATTGTCGGGGAAAATCGAGTAGCCTACGGTAAAACGCTTCCCGATGGCAAAACCTACAAGGATGTAATGCTAGAGAAAGTGCCGCTGGACTTGAGCCGAGTGCACTTTACAGGCTTGCTTGCTTACCCAGAATACTTGCAAGTCCTCCAGGCAAGTTCCGTCCATATCTATCTCACTCGTCCGTTTGTGTTGTCCTGGTCAATGCTGGAGGCTCTATCCGCTGGTTGCTTAATCGTGGCGTCCAGAACTGCCCCTGTAACTGAGGTGATTGAAGACGGTGTCAATGGGTTGCTAGTAGATTTCTTTTCACCTCAGGAAATTTGCGATCGCGTGGAGGAAGCTCTCGACCATCCTACCCGACTCGCTTCTCTTCGTACCAAGGCAAGAGAAACAATTCAGGAGCGTTATAACTTAGCACAATTACTGCCACAGCATTTGCAGTGGATTCAGCAGGCTGTTGAGGGCTGAGTGGAGCAACTGACGAAATCTTCTGCTGCCAAGTCAATAGCTTCTTGACAAAGACTTGCAAGATATCTCACTATCTACCTAGAAGCTTATTGCCAGGGTTCCCATAGGTGCTGCTGGCAAAGTTGCCGTGAAAAAAAGCAGCAACCTTTATGATTTATTCCCCTTTTTTGAAAAACTTGCCTGCTCCTGTACGGTTGCTGATTCGACCAATGTGGTGGCTTTCTCTAGGCGTTCACGGTTTATTACTGATGATACCCATGCCTTCAGAAGAGAAACCTGAGACACCAGTTGAAAAAAAATTGGTGAAGATTGCACAGTTACCCCTTCCCCCCTCTCCTCAACCGTCCCCAATAATTCAGTTGCCTACACCGTCTCCTCCAGTACGGCAACCCACATCCCTACCTGTCAAACCAACTTCCAGAATTCAACCTAGCCCCCCTCTAATCGTTCAACCCTCTCCAAAAATTCAACTGCCCAAACCATCGCCAATCGTGGCGCAGGATGCTCCTTCACCTGCACCCCCAAGTCCAACTCCCGTTCTGTCGCTAACTCCTGCTCCTTCCTCCGCCCCGCCCCGCCCTGTTGCCTCACCATCTCCAATACCGTCACCTACTCCCACACCTTCGCCAACACTCACCCCTTTACCAACTCCTACACCCTCACCAACACCCACCGATCCATTTGCAGATTTTCAGCATTTTCCTAATGCCCAACAGGGGTGTAATGGTGTAGAAAGCTGTTGGCAAACAGCAGAAACTCAGTGGGCTGTAGTGTCTAATGACCTCAAACAGAAGCTGGAGGAAGGGGGTTATGTTATGACACCAATGGATATTGAAGATGATATCGGTAGAAGAGCTTACGAGGTATCTAAAGAAGGCAACACAAGATATTATCTCAATCTAATTTCTACAGGAAGCGGTATAGTCTACCTGTTAACTGAGCAATTGCCTACTTCAGAACAAATCAGAAGTGCCGCTAAACTTTAGGCATTTGACAGGCTTATTGAGAGTCAAGCGCAACTATACCCACTTTGTAGTAGAGTAGTTCCTGATATATATTCTCAAAAGACAGTAGGTTGTAAATCACTCTGGAGTAAAAGTCTAAGCACCTCAGCTTAGATTGCACAGCAGAGTCAGTCTATGGAAAAACTCACTCGATCCGTGCCTATCACTTCGCTGATGGGCGTCTTGCCTCGGCTGAAGGTTCGCATTCGGCGTCCTAGTAGCTGGACTGTTTTAGTAATGGCGATCGCATTTCTCCTCTCGACGCCAGTGCTATTTGTCCTCAGCAGCATCTTGACGGACTCCTGCAAGGTTTGGCAGCATCTGGCAAAGACTGTTTTGTGGCGCTACATCATTAACTCATTCGGGTTAGCGGTGGGAGTAGGCTGTGGTGTTTTGGTCATTGGCGTAGGGACGGCATGGTTGGTAACGATGTGCCGCTTTCCTGGTAGTCGTCTATTTGAATGGGCGCTATTGCTACCACTGGCTGCACCTGCCTATGTGCTGGCTTATACCTATACCGATTTTTTGGAATTTTCGGGTC
>DATNPC010000481.1:0-20811 GCA_036703375.1 Allocoleopsis sp. | reverse complement strand
TTACCGAAGAACTTGCTGCCTAAGTCCTTACCTTTAGAACCCGTGCCGGATATTTTGGCAGAGTTAGGCCAGCGCAAACAAGCTCATCAACGTTTAATCGGCTTTGCTGCCCAAACTGGGGATATTGTAACGCCAGCTTTGCAGAAGTTGAAGGCAAAACAATTAGATGCGATCGCGGCTAACCCGATCGATCGACCCGGTGCTGGCTTTGGGAGTGACTCCAATCAAGCTATTTTCCTCGATCGACAAGGACGAAGGGAAGAAATCGCCCCTTGCAGTAAATTGCAGCTAGCTCATGAGCTGTTTGATTTTGTTCAGGCAGTGTAGTGTGATATAGATGCGGATTTGGTATGAACGCAATTTGGGATAAAGAGGAGTTATACTGAATCCCGCTTGTGTAACCCTCTTTCTTGTTGTCCATTTTGGAATTTAAATACTAATAACTCATCTTGTATGTCTGAGCTTCCACCCCTAAATACTGATACTATCTGGGCAATTTTAAATGAAAAAATTGATGATGAAACCGTCAATAGACTAGTCTGGCAATGCCTAGGTTATCGCTATGACTCAACTACCGGAAAATGGGATACCACAAACGTTCCGGCTGAATGGAAAGACGAATATCCTGAACCCCCCAATTTTATTGAAAACCGCCCTCCCACAGTAAAACTTACCCGCTCTATTCCCGCTGAAAACAAGCAGCTTTTAAAAGAACAACTGGGTTTTAAGGGTTATAAGGTGGGTGAGTTTGGGCCTCGACAGACCCGCAGAGCAACGGCAGCGAATTGGTTATTGAGCTATCAAAAAGATAACCCCACAGGTTGAATGCAGCGACTTCGATGTATCTCTCAAGGTTGCAACAATATCAAAGCGCGATCGCGTTCCATCCCATACATCAAATAAGTTGCAATACGAGCAACGATACAATCAGGAGAAGCATCTCTCTCCGCGTGAGTCTCCTGCATGACTGACAACGCACCTTTTCTCGGTGAACCCAGCAGTTGGGCAAAGTTCTGGTCGCTAGACCCAACAGTCACCTTTCTCAATCATGGTTCTTATGGTGCTTGCCCTCTGCCAGTACTAGAAGCGCAACAAAAATTGCGATCGCAACTAGAACGGCAACCCTTACGCTTTTTCATGCGGGAATATGAGGAACTGCTAGACGCAGCACGCAGTCAACTCGCAACTTTTGTTGGTGCCGAGGCTGATGAGTTAGCGTTTGTCCCCAATACAACGACGGGTGTAAATGCAGTTTTGCGCTCGCTCGGGTTCACTTCAGATGATGAATTACTCACAACCAACCAGGAGTACAACGCTTGCCGCAATGCACTGAATTTTGTTGCAGAGCGTACTGGAGCTAAGGTTGTCGTAGCGACAGTGCCGTTCCCACTAGAATCCCCAGATCGAGTAGTTGAGGCAGTGATGGCGCGAGTGTCACCCAAAACGCGCCTTGCACTCATCGATCATGTCACCAGTCAGACAGGATTAATTTTTCCCATCCGGCAATTGGTGAGCGAGTTAGCTGCGCGAGGAGTCGATACCTTGGTGGATGGCGCTCACGCACCAGGAATGGTTCCGCTAAACTTACATGAAATTGGGGCAACTTACTACACGGGCAACTGCCACAAGTGGCTATGTGCGCCCAAGGGAGCAGGATTTTTGTATGTCAGACGCGATAAGCAGTCTGCGATTCGCCCGTTAACCATTAGCCACGGGGCTAACTCACGTCGCACTGATAAGTCGCGCTTTCAGTTAGAGTTTGATTGGATGGGTACGGACGATCCGACGGCATATCTGTGCGTACCCGAAGCCATTCAGTTTCTGGGTTCGCTGCTACCAGGTGGATGGTTAGAGTTGATGGAGAAAAATCGATCGCTCGCACTGTTGGCAAGGCAGTTACTGTGCGAAGCATTGGACGTGTCACCACCGTGTCCTGATGAGATGGTTGGCTCAATGGCAGTTGTGCCTTTGCCAGAGCAGTTGTCTTTATCCGAGCCAGAAGGGCGAACCCGAGAGTGGCCGCTTCTACAGGATATATTGTTCGATCGCTTCAATATTGAGGTGCCGATAATTCTCTGGCATGAACCGTTCCAGCAGATGGTGCGGGTTTCGGCTCAGCTCTACAACACGCCGGAGCAATATCAATATCTAGCGAAGGGATTATTGACGTTACTATCTAACTGAAAGCGATCGCAAGCTTTTGTTTTCGTCTCAAGGGTTGTTGGCCTAGGATAGGTTGACATGAATCAGCCAAGATGAACTCCGTGTCTAAATCTTCAGGTTTCTCCCGCCGCCGCTTTCTACAACTATCCAGTTGTTCCACCGCCGGATTCGGTTTAGCGCTGTCTATGCACCAGCAAAAGCTCAACGCAGAACCCACAACGGGTAATGCAAACTCCAAGGAACAGTTTGAACGAGCGCTCCGTATTGGTACTCAGGCTTACATTTGGGGCTATTCCTTGGTTGTCTTGAAGCGAACGCTACGCAAATCAGCTGCTCGACGGGGAATACCACTCAACCAATTCACTCACGCTGAGCGTCTTGCCACACCTGAATCGAGAGCTGTTGTCTCTCCCAACACCGATACACTATATTCCAGCGCTTGGCTAGATCTGGATCAGGAACCCATCATTCTACATGTGCCGAATACACATGGACGCTACTACAGCGTACAGTTTATGGATGCGTATACCAATTCCTTTGCTTATGTGGGCAGGCGCGTCACTGGAACCAAAGAAGGCAACTATGCCATTGTCGGCCCCACTTGGCGGGGTACCCTACCTCTCAATGTCAAAGCCATCAAGTCACCGACGAATACTGTATGGAGTCTCGTGCGTATCCTCGTAGAAGGTGAAGACGACTTGCCCGCTGTGCGAGCTTTGCAGCAGCAGTACACTTTGACCTCATTAAGTCAGTACAGTGGTACTGCGCCCTCGAAACAGGTTGTACCTCGCCCACTTCCCCAAGTCAATGCCTCCGCCAGTTTGCAGTTCTACGATGAGCTGAGTGCAGCGATACAGGACGATCCTCCACCGAAAGATGAGAATCCTCTGTTGAGCCTGTTCGCACAAGTTGGTATTGGTGCAAATCGAATTCCTTCACAGGAGGTAAAAGACCAAGCGACCCTTGATGGACTCAAACAAGCCATCTTAGAAGCAGAGCGCCTGATCGGCCAGAAAGTGTCGAACTTAGGAACGATGGTGAACGGTTGGAGGGTGGATTACAAAATCGGCACTTACGGTAAGGACTACCTGTTGCGGGCTGCTGTTGCCAAGATGGGACTCGGTGCCAACATCCCTGAAGAATCGGTATATTTCCTCGCATATGTTGACGGGACTGGCAGACCGCTCAGCGGTGCAAATCGATACGTACTGAGCTTTAAGCCCGATCGCTTACCACCAGTCGATGCCTTCTGGTCGTTGACCATTTACGGTTCGGACGGCTTCCTCGTCCCCAATCCAATCAAGCGGTATGCAATAGGCGATCGCACTAAGGGATTACAGTACAAAGCTGACGGATCATTGGACATCTACATCCAGCATGACGTGCCTGTAGGTAAGGAGTCTAACTGGCTACCAGCACCTGCGGATGGTTTCTCCCTCAATCTTCGAGCGTACCAGCCAAGAACTAAACTACTAACTGGTACCTACAAAGTTCCACCTTTGGAGCGCGTCTAGTAGTCGGAACCACCTTCGGATAGGATGAACACTTAACTAGTGCGAAAGGTGGGTTATAGCGATCGGGTGCAGGATGCCAGAGAGCACAAGCATTTTCTGGCGCAGATATTTGATTTAATTTGAGACTTCCTCGATGAACGCATCACTACCTTCCTGTCCGTTTGTAGCAGGTCCGAAAATTACCGACCCCCGGTCATTTGTTGGTAGAAAAGACCAATTGAACGCCATTACCTCATGGGTGACTAGCGAGCAACCCGTTAGTGTTAATGTGATCGGGCGCAGGCGGATTGGTAAATCGTCCTTGCTCTATCACTTCTTCCAGACTTACGAACAACGGATACCTGAGCCGAAGCGCTATGTCGTCACGTATCTCTCGCTTCAGGATGCGCGGTGTCAGGAGGAAGATGGCTTTTATCAGGCAGTAGCACGGCAACTCTGGCATAGCCTAGCCGTACAGAGAAACCCAGCATTAATCGAGCCGTTAAGAGTCAAGCCGTTTAACCGCTTGGCTTTTAGTGCAGCAATGGGACAATACAAGCGACTGGGAATCATGCCCGTGCTGTGCTTAGATGAGTTTGGGCCTCTATTTCGGTATCCAGAAGAGTTTGATAATGGATTTTTTGATAATTTGCGATCGCTGATGGAAAGCCGCGTCTTGATGCTGGTTGTCGCTTCCCATCGACGACTAGATTTTTACCAACGTCGGCATAAGCTTACGTCTGCTTTCTTCAAACTCTGGCAGGTTTTGACACTGAATGAACTGACAGAAAACGAAGCGGAAGAACTGGTCCGTTTACCAGCGAGTACAGTTCCCGGTGTAGCAGCGGCTTTGAGTCAGCAGGAACAGCATCTCGTGCGTAGGTTAGGGAGGCGTCATCCTTACTTACTTCAGCTAGCCGCTAGTTTGGTGTATGAGGCGCGTCAGTCGGGACGAGATATCAGTTGGGCAAAATCGGAGTTTGCCAAAGCAGCCCGTCATGTATCAACGGCAATGTGGTCTTTTCCCCAGCGCACGAGCTGTTTAGCGATCGCTATTGGTGGATTAATTGTTCTTGCTTTAGTAATTCTCTTGATTTTGAGTGTATTAAAATAGATTTTTCACGTTATTTGAAGGATTTTGCGATCGCTCGATGGGCGCAAGGCTAGGCGTAGAAATAAGAAACCAGAACTAGCGCTATGATTCTCCCACAATCCAACGCCAGTTCTGAACACCCATTCTATGGACTAGAAAATCATAAAATTGATTAAAGAAAAAATTGAGTTAAATTGCTACCTTCATTGACTCTTTACGCTTTTAAGACTTGTAAAAAACTTATAGAAGTAAAGATTCATTAATTGTAAAGTGCAGAAAAACTAAATACTATTTTTCATTATCATCAAAAGTTTTAACAATTGTTTAAAGACGTTTCTTGTCTAACCGCTCGTATCGGGTGAATTTATAGCAGCCGCCAAGACGATTAGGACATCAAAGCAGTTGTGTGAGATTTCCAACGTACTGTGACAGAAGGGTTTTCCCGATCGACCCGATTAGCTGACCGCTGATAGCTGACTGCTGATAGCTATATAAGCTGAATTTATCGCACCCGTTCAAATGGTTTAAGGTCTTCCCTTAACACAAGCTTCACAATCCCAACCGAGTGGAAGCATTCGCCAGCCATAAAAAAACCCGCCTAAGCGGGCTTGGTTGATTAGCTTTAATTTCCAACGTGCGGAAATGATAAATGAATCTTAAGGACTTATCGCTTCACCAATTTCTTCGTGACCTTACGCAGGCGTACAGACTCCGGAGTCACTTCCACCAACTCATCCGAGCCGATGTATTCCAGCGCGCGCTCTAAGCTCATATCAACAGGAGCTTGCAACTGTACGAGTTCGTCGCCTGTCGCAGAACGGTGGTTGGTCAACTGTTTGGTTTTGCAGACATTGAGATCTAAGTCTTGAGGACGGTTGTGTTCCCCAACAATCATGCCCTTGTAAACCTTAGTGCCTGGAGTGATAAAGAAGGCACCCCGGTCTTCGCCATTTTTCAGGGCGTAGAAGGTTGCAACGCCTTCCTCAAAGGAAATGATGACACCATTGCGACGAGTCTCAACCTCACCTGAAAAGGCACGATAGTCTAGAAAACTATGGTTCATAATGCCCTCACCGCGTGTCAGGCGCATAAACTCGCCTCGGAACCCGATTAAGCCACGAGCGGGAATCACAAACTCTAGCTGAGTGCGACCGTTGTTACCAACTTGCATGTCCTGCATTTCGCCCTTGCGCTGACCGAGTCGTTCGATACAGCCACCCACTGATGCTTCTGGCACATCCAGTACCAACAACTCAAACGGTTCGCAGGGTTGACCGTTGACTTCGCGGTAAATCACTTGTGGCTGGGACACCTGAAATTCGTAGCCTTCACGGCGCATCGTTTCGATGAGGATACCCAGGTGTAGTTCGCCTCGACCGGAAACGAGGAACTTATCAGGGGAGTCGGTTTCTTCGACGCGTAGAGCAACGTTGGTTTCCAATTCTCGCATCAAGCGATCGCGTAATTGCCGCGAAGTCACGAAATCGCCTTCCTGACCGGCAAACGGCGAATCATTCACCGAGAATGTCATCTGCAACGTTGGCTCATCTACCTTAATCAGCGGCAACGCTTGCGGTTCGTTGGGACAGGTAATCGTCTCGCCAATGTTGGCATTAGCAAACCCAGCGACGGCAACAATGTTACCGGCTGATGCTTCGTCCATTTCAACTCGCTTGAGGCCTTCAAACCCCATCAGCTTAGTAATTTTTGCCTTGACGATGCTACCGGTTTCCGTGACCAGCGCTGCTTGTTGACCGGCTTTGATGACGCCGTTGTGGATTCGACCAATCACAATGCGACCGACATACTCGGAATAGTCGAGGGTCGTGACTTGCAATTGTAGCGGCTTATTGACATCACCGACAGGTGCAGGCACATGGCGCAAAATAGCTTCAAACAGAGGTTGCATATCCACCCCTTCTGCTTCCAGCTCTTCTTTGGCATAGCCTTCTAGACCAGAGGCAAAGAGGTAAGGAAAATCGCACTGGTCGTCGTCCGCCCCCAATTCGATAAATAAGTCTAGGACTTTATCAACGGCGGCGTGAGGGTCAGCCCGAGGACGGTCGATTTTATTGACGACGACAATCGGACGCAGTCCTTTTTCCAGGGCTTTTTTCAGTACAAATCGGGTCTGGGGCATTGGCCCTTCGTTAGCATCCACAATCAGGATGCAGCCATCCACCATCCCCAATACCCGCTCGACTTCGCCACCGAAGTCGGCGTGTCCGGGGGTATCAACAATATTAATTAAGGTTTCTTTGTAACGAACAGCTGTATTTTTGGCAAGAATTGTAATGCCGCGCTCTCGCTCTAGGTCATTAGAATCCATGACGCAGTCTGGAACGTCTTCCCCTTCGCGGAAGATGCCGGATTGTTTGAGCAGGGCGTCAACAAGAGTGGTCTTGCCGTGATCGACGTGAGCAATGATCGCAACGTTACGAATAGGGAGAGACATAGAAGCGTCAGGAAATTGTTAAGAGACTTGAACGTTTCGCTCAAGATTTCTTAATATATTCTATCTCAAAGCGCAATACCTTGGTAAAGCAGACTTTGAGTAATTGTTTTCTTTTTCTTCAACTTCAACGGTGCGTTTCCCGGATAAGTTTGAGACTTTGTCCTGCGACTAGGTCTATACTCTACACGGGCATAAACTGAGCTTTTGATTGAGCTGTCATCTATCAGCGATAAGATGTTGGCTCAAAGCTGACCGCCCGAAGTATAGAAAAGAAACATGAGCTGTTGTGTAGAAGATCGTTATGTCGTGCGATCGCTTTTGCTTGTATACCAGGTAGGATATCTCTGCTGTTGGAAGAACTTCTGCAAAATTTCGCGATCGCTACACAAAGGACAGCAGTACATTGAAGGAAACAGACATCTTGCCACCCAGCACCAGCATGGAAGACGACGATAACACCAACCAATCCTTAGAAAGTGAAGAAAGCGATCGGGAAGACGACCTAAACTGGTCGAGCATTCCCCAAGCCCCTGAGGGCTTCAAGTCCGGCTTCATCGGCATCGTCGGACGCCCCAATGTCGGCAAGTCAACGCTGATGAATGAATTGGTGGGGCAAAAAATAGCCATTACGTCACCCGTGGCACAAACAACGCGCAATCGCTTGCGGGGTATCTTGACAACGCCAGACGCGCAGATGATTTTTGTCGATACCCCAGGAATTCACAAGCCGCATCACCAACTGGGTAAAGTGTTGGTGCAAAATGCCCAAATTGCGATTGAGTCGGTGGATGTGGTGCTGTTTGTGGTAGATGGAACCGTAGAGGCGGGAGGAGGCGATCGCTTTATTGTCGATCTGCTCGCTCGTACCCAAACTCCGGTAATTTTGGGTATCAACAAATCTGACCAACAACCCTCTGACTATGAGCCATTGGATGAAACTTACGCTCAACTTGCCGCACCGCGTAACTGGCAGATTGCTAAATTTTCGGCCCTCACGGGTGATGGACTTGAAGCCTTACAACAACTGCTGAGCGCTCGCCTCGATCCAGGCCCCTACTACTATCCCCCCGACTTAGTGACGGACCAACCCGAACGTTTCATCATGGGGGAACTCATTCGAGAGCAAATTTTGTTGCTGACTCGCGAAGAAGTGCCACATTCAGTAGCGGTGTCAATTGATGTCGTTGAAGAGGAACCCACGATTACCCGAATTCTCGCGACTATCAATGTCGAACGCGAATCTCAAAAAGGAATTGTCATTGGCAAAAAGGGCAGTATGCTCAAACAAATCGGCAGTGCTGCCCGCGAACAAATGCAGAAATTAATTGCGGGTAAAGTGTATCTGGAACTGTTTGTTAAAGTGTTACCCAAATGGCGGCAATCTCGCCTCCAATTAGCTGAGTTGGGTTATCGGGTTGAAGAGTAAATTTTGAGGACTCCACACTACCTCTGGCTCAATTTCTGAATCGCTACAGTTTTGACTTAAATCGAGTCGGAAGTACGCCTACCGCGGCTAACCCCAGCCAAGCGAAAAGGGAAATCGAAGGTTCGGGCACTGTCGCTGCATCGGTTATCAAGTTAGAGGTAGCCAACGTCGAAGGCTCAGAGAGCGTAGTCCCGTTTGTTGGTTCGACTGAGGGAGTTGGGAGAATTCCTCCACCGGGTTTCGTTGGAGAGTTGGGTAAAATTCCTCCGGTTGGTTGGATGAGGGAATTGGGTAAAATTCCACTAGTTGATGAACTTGAACTTGAGGAATTGGGAAGAATCCCATCGTTTGACCCAGTTGAGAGTTGAGCGATCGCGCCCTCTCCGGGTAGTGGCGTTGAGGTGTTAGGAAGAATTTCTCTTCCGATTGGTAGTTGCATCAAGCGGGAATTGACTAAAGACCGATCGATGCGATCGCTAAATCGATTGAGGCGCGATTTGTTCTTATCGCGATCGCCATTCGAGAACGGGCTTGTCGTCCCTGATGCTGAAGCGATTGCCCCAATTCCATCGGTCTTAAATAAACCGTTGAACGGGTTAGGATCGACCAGCAAAGAACCTGGGTTGTTAGATTGTAAAGCCGTAGCCAAAGGCTCCGTTGAACTCGCCAGCACAGGAGTTGTTTCACTAGGTTGTGTCGCCTTCGCTCCCTGTGCCTTGGACGTACATTCTGTCTGGGTAGAGGTATTTTTGCTACAGTCGGCAGACTCTAAGGAGGTCAATACAACCGTCTGTGCGCTAGCTCGATTCGCTAGGAACGCTGGCCAAATTAGCAAGCTGAATCCAAGAACGAAGCTTAAACGCTGAGAAGTGAACATAGGTAGTTACCTCCTGGTCAAGCCTAGACATTTAGTCGGCTTGATAAAAATTGACGGTAAAATGCATCTCAAAGTTGCCTGCCAATGCTTTTCGTAAATCCCTGAAAAACCCTTACTTCAAAAATAACTGCCAATTCCCCTTAATTGGGACATTTAACCAGCAGCTACGGGTAAGTTCATCAAATTTTCATCAACTCTTCGTCAATCTTTTATCAAACTGTAGATGACCTGACTCAATACCCGATTGTTCGTATTGTTTTGTTGACCTAGCAAAGCTCCAGCATTCTGAACATACTCCTCACACAAACGCTTGTAAGTGGTAAAACAATGACTTCAACCCCTTGAATTGATTGAAACCTCGATCGAAGAATCGAAATCCGAACCGCGCCTATTTTTTTTGTGCCTGCTGAAGTAACTTGCGAGTGTTTTGATTTTCTGGCTGGAGCTTGATTGCCTTTTCGATTGAGGTAACAGCCTCATCGCGGCGTCCGAGGCTCCAGAGGGCTACGCCTCGGTTTGCCCATGCCTCTCCATAATTTGGCTCAAGAGCTGTGGCTTTGTCAAATGCGGCAATTGCCTCATTGTACCGATGCAATTTCTGGAGTGCAGCTCCCTGGTTACTCCAGGCTTCTGCAAACTTAGGGTTCAGAGCGATCGCTTGCTCGAAGCTTTTGAGGGCGTCCTGGGGACGCTGCTGCAAGTCCTGAGCATACCCTTTACTCCATAGCGCTTCTGGATAGTTAGGTTTGATTGCCAGTGCTGCATCGCAGGCCGCGATCGCTTCTGCCGCACGCTGAAGTTTATTGAGAGTATAGCAGCGACCCCATTGGGCTTCGGCAACCTTCGGCTGGGTAGCGATCGCTTTGTCGTAGGCAGCGATCGCTTGCTCGTACTGTCCAGCTTTCCGCCAGCGATCGGCTTGGTTGAGGAGTTCTGCTACGGATGTCGCTGAATGGGAAGCGGATGTAGGAGTAGGAGATGGCACAGAGGTTGTTGGTTCAGTGGTAGGAGCAGAATCTTGCGCGGGTGAACTATTGGGAGAAGGAGATACGAGATTATTGTCGGGAAGTTCAGCCGTGACGGGATTGTCCTGGCGGGAGGAATCATCGGATCGAGAAACGAGGAGAGTCTTAGCCATCAAGCCAGTTAGGCCTAAACCCATAACGGCGAAGACAGCCAGCATCCACCCAGGTTTGAAGGACTGGACGTAAGTTTTTGTCGGTGGGATGACAGTTGCGGCAAAATTGAGGAACTTTCGAGGTTGGGAAGAACTGACGGTAGGCGCTGCCAGTCTTTCCGAGGGAATTGGTAAGGGTTGTTCGCTCTCGTATGGTAAAGGTTGAGGTATCTCGATCCGGCGTTGCGACGGAAGTACCGATCGCACGTTTGCCTTCGGGAGTTCCTGCAACGCGGCCAGGGCTTCCGCCGCCGTTGGATAGCGATCGCGAAAGTCATAGGACACCATACAGTCAAGAACAGCAGCGAGTCCAGGGCTGACGTGCATGGCGTCATCGAGCCAGATTACTTCGCTCGTTCGGGAGTCTGTAATGAGATTCCTAGGGTGAATTCCTGTTAATGCCTGGATGCCAAGGATACCGACGGCGTAGATATCGCTGCTGAAGCGGGGATTTCCAGCTAATTGTTCGTTGGGCATGTAGCCACGGGAGCCAACGGCCACCGTCATGCTCACTTGGACTTGGGAATTGGTGGCTTGGTTGCTAACCTCTTTAACTGCACCAAAATCAATCAGAACAATTTTGCGATCGCTGCTGCGTCGAATTAAGTTAGCGGGTTTAATATCGCGGTGAATCACATTTTGCTCGTGGACAAACACGAGTACTTGCAAAATGTCCTCTAACAGCGCGATCGTAGACGATTCGCTCAGCTTCTTACCCTCTGTAATTTCCCGATCGAGAAGCTGGCCTTCGATGAACTCTTGAACGAGATAAAACTGTTCATCTTGCTCGAAGTGAGCGAACAGGCGAGGAATTTGGTTGTGGTCGCCCAACCGAGCCAACGTTTGAGCTTCGCGATCGAATAAACGCTTAGCGGTCGCGAATGTAAGTGGATCGCTCACTTTCGGCTGGAGTTTTTTGATGACACACAAAGGGCGATCGGGCAAGTGTAGGTCTTTAGCTAGAAACGTTTGACCAAATCCACCTCTCCCTAGAGGTTCAACGATCTGATACCGACCTGCTAAAGTGGTCTCCTGAATAGGCTCCTGCATTGCTTGCTGCCTCGATTAACGGTTAGATGCAAGCCCTCTGTTTCAGTTTATCAGGGTAAAAAAATTCCCCGGAGATAGGAAAATTGCGCTTCCTCATTCCGTTGTAACCTTTCTAGGTTGAAAAACTGGAGAATTTAAGGTATCGCAAAACCCTTCAAACCTTTAACCTTCAACTCGAAAATGCTAAGAAGTTGAAGCGAGCAAGTAATCTTCCGAAGACGCCTTTAGCGTCCGAGTTGTTCCCGTGCTTGCTGGCGCAGTTTCAGAGCTGTTGGATTGTCCGGCTGAATTTGCAGGGCGCGATTCAAAGACGCGATCGCTAAACCGGAGCGTTTGAGTTCCCAGAGGGCTGCACCTCGGTTCGCCCAGGCATCGGCAAAATTAGGATTAATCGCCGTTGCTTGTTTAAATGCATTCAGGGCTTCTTTGGGACGATTGAGCTTGAGGAGCGTCACTCCCTGATTATTCCAGGCTTCGGCAAAATCGGGCTTGAGGGCAGTTGCTTGCTCGAAGGTTTTGAGGGCTTCCGGGTAGTTCTGCTGTTGGTCGAGGGCTGTCCCTTTACTCCACAGGGCTTCTGGATAGTTGGGTTTGATTGCAAGTGCTTTATTGCAGGCTGCGATCGCATCTGTAGGTTGCTGTAAGGAGTTCAAGCTGTAGCATCGTCCCCATTGAGCCTCGGCACTATCCGGTTTACTGGTGATGACTTGCTCGTACAGGTCTAGGGCTTTCTGATATTGTCCACCTTCTCGCCAGCGATCGGCTTGAGCCAAGAGTTCAGTCACCGAGGGCTCTTTCCGAGGAGAGGCAGTTTTGGTAACAGGGGGCGCTGGTGTAGGGGAAGGCTGAATTGCAACTGGCGATCGTGTAGGAGAAGATAGCTTGGGTTTCTCGGCAGCACTTGGGGTTGGACTTGCCGCAACTGGACTGCTAGAGGGAAGTGGCGCAGGCTTTTGGGCAGTGCTTGGACTGGGGCTTGTGACGACTGGACCGACAGGGATAGGTGATGCAGGCTTTTCGGCCGCGTTTGGACTTGGGCTTGCTGCTGTTGGGGTGACTGGAGACGGTGATGGCGACTCTTGTGCTGGGTTGGTTGCTGGACGAGGGATCGGAACGACGATGCGATCGGCACTCTGACTCATAAATTGTGGAGAGAGCATCGTTTTTGTAACCAAAAAGGTCGAACCCACAGCGGCTAAGACAGTGAGGAACGACCAAAGCAGAAAAGGCTGTCTCTGGACACTGGTGGGTGTATTGACTGTTGGCGCTGGGTCTACTGATGAGTGTTGGGGATATTGAGATTGTTCGATGGGGACAGTTGAACCCGTACTTGTGACGGGGGGCGGGAGTTGAACGGAGGATTGCGATCGCGTCCTAGCCTGAATTGCCGTTTGCTCAGTTCCCGCACCCTTAACTTCAGTGGTTTGAGGCTGAGCTATGGCGGTTGGGGGTACCCAGAGGTTAGTGGTGTCTTGCTCGGTTCCCGATTCCGTTGTGTCAGGCGTTGAACCACTGGTTGAGGCGTTTGGAGATTCCCAGATTCGCGTGGGTGTTTGCTCGGTTCCCGATTCGGTTGTTGGAGGTGCCGAACCCTCTGTTGAGGAGTCGGTGGGTATCCAAATATTAGTCGGGTCTTGCTCCGTTCCCGATTCTGTGACTTCAGGACTAGTGGTCGAGGGTTGAAAGGTTTGCGTTGGCAGATCGGCTAAATCGTCGAAACTGGGCTGAGTAGGTGGTAGCGATTGCCCGTTCGATGAGGAGAGGCTTTGCAAAGCGCGTAGGGCTTCTGCGGCGGTTGAGTAACGCTGGCGAAAGTCGTAGCGGATCGCGCGATCGATAAAGGCGGCAAATTCTGGGCTGATGTGCGGTGCGTGATGCTGCCAGGTAATTTCCCCAGTCTGATGGTCTTCGGGCAAGTGCCTAGGGTGAATTTTGGTCAAGGCTTGGATCGCAATCATGCCCACAGCGTAGACATCGCTGCTAAAACGAGGATTGCCACCCGATTGTTCTTTGGGCGTGTAGCCTTTGGTGCCAATGGAAATCGTTTTTGTCAGCCCGGTGGTGCGATCGACAAACTGGGTGCTGACTTGTTTGACGGCTCCAAAGTCAATCAACACGATTTTACCGTCACTGCGGCGGCGAATTAAGTTAGAGGGTTTGATATCTCGATGGATAACGCTTTTTTCGTGGACATACGCCAACACGTAGAGCAAATCTTCTAATAGGTCAATGACCTGAGTCTGCGTCCATCGCTGTTCTCCCTTGAGTTCCTGACTCAGTGACTCCCCTTCAATTAATTCCTGTGCTAGATAAAATTCTTGATTATCTTCAAAGTGGGCGAGCAGACACGGGATTTGGTCGTGGTATTGACCCAACTCATAGAGGACTTCTGCTTCTAGATCGAACAGGCGTCTTGCTGTTTGCAGCGTTTCGGGATCGGTATGCTGAGGCTTGAGCTGCTTGACTACACAGCGGGGATGAGCTGGCAGGTGTAAGTCTTGGGCCAGAAAAGTTTGACCAAACCCACCAGCGCCTAGTTCGCTGATAATTTTGAAGCGTCCGCCAAGGGGTTTGTCTGGGTTAATCAGTTTAAATAAGCCTTTCATATTAGTCGCTCTACTCCCAGCCCATTAACATCAAGCTAGCCCTAGCATTAAGGCCTTACTGTAACAGGTGTACCAAGTTTTACCTGGTCGTACAAGGCAACGACATCTTTATTCCGCATCCGGACGCAGCCGTGGGAAACCGCTTGTCCGACCAACTGCTCGGCAGGAGTGCCATGAAAGCCAATGGAGTTGTGTCCATCCGTCCAAAAACCAATCCATCTTGCACCTAAGGGATTTTTGGGTCCTTCCAGGATGACTTCACCTGTCCAAGGATGTTCCCAAACAGGATGGGGCTGCATATCCATCACTTTATAGTTGCCAATTGGTGTTTCCCAACCTGCCTTGCCAATAGCAACGGGGTAACTGACCTTCAATTTCCGGTTTTGGTAGATGTAGACGCGGCGATCGCTTAACTTAATCACCAAATGCGTACCATTACTCAGCGTTTTTGGGTCGATCTTCTCGGATGCAGGATTGGTAAATATAGCTCTCAACGGCCATTGTAGTTGCTCAAACGGCCAAAAACTTTGAGGCTGACCAGATACCGTTGCTTGCTGCTGGTGAATAAGCAGGATGATCGTCGCGCTCAATCCGAGCAACAAGACACTTTGCCATTGGCGTTTACCTTTTAGCATTACTATTATTTTTTTTAAGGAAAAATGCTCGTGAAAATGTAGCTGTATAGCTCCCAAAACATCTAAATTATTCCAGATGTTTATTTTTTCGTCCGGAGAGATTTAAAACAAAATTGAATTGAATTCAATTATACTGAAATAGCATAAATCAGCAGATGAATTCGGAAAATATTTTTTTACAGGAAAAGACTTGTGGATCTGAGATGTTGTTGTTAACTTGGTGTCTGATTAGCAAATCTTAAAAGTGAGGAGACCGTGCAGTTTAAGACAATGAAAGTTTTCACAGGCATGATGCTGCCAATGTTCATTTCGGCAGTATCCGTATATCCAGCGATCGCTACCCCTATCGGTGGCTCGCTGTCTTATCCAATTTTGCTCAGTCAAGCAACACAAGCAGGAGAACTGGCTGGGGTTATCAACAGTATTAGCGGCGAATCCGTAGAATTTGCACAGTCTAACGGCCAGGTAAGAAACATCACAATCCCTCAGCGATTTATCAATCGACTGAACCTGACAGCAGGAACGCGAATTGCTGTCAGACTGAACTCTCAGGGGGTTGCAACGTCAGTCAGGGTGATTAAACCAGTTCGAGCGCTTTGGTAATATCATCAACAGTCTGATAACCAAATCGAAAATTTCAGATTATAGGTGTCGCATATACCAAATAGTAGGGACATGATAATATCGTGTCCCTATCAACAATCCTCTAAGAAAATAATTTTAAAAAAATTTAGTCATACCAAATCGAGTTGACTACTCCTTTTTTAGAGACGAACCACAGAGGGCGCAGAGGAGATAGAGAGATATAGGGGGTTATAGATGCGGATTTGATATCAGTCATCCAGTGTAGTGAACTATTGACGACTGACGACTTGACAACTGATAACGAACCCAAATTCAAAAGTTTGGCATTATTTTTGTACGATCGCTAATTCTAGCGACCGAGTTTTCGTCGTACTTGCTGGCGCAGATTATTGGCATTGGGGTGATTGGGATCGAGCTTGAGTGCCTTGTCGATAGATGAGATCGCATCATCATAGCGTTTGAGTTCCCAGAGTGCTGCCCCTCGGTTCGCCCAGGCATCCGGCCAGTCTGGCTTGTAAGTGGTAGCTTTGTCCAAGGATGCTAGAGCCTCATCCGGACGCTTTAACTTGAGAAGTGCTACTCCCCGGTTATTCCAGGCTTCTGCATAGTCAGGTTTGAGCTTAACTGCTTGGTCGTAGAGTTTGATAGCTTGCTCGTATTTCTGTTGTTGTTCGAGGGCAGAACCTTCGCTCCACAGTGCTTCTGGGTAGTTGGGGTTAATGGCAAGCGCTCGATCGCACTGCGCGATCGCGTCTGTGGGTTTCCCCATCTGGTTGAAGCTGTAGCAGAGTCCCCAATAGGCTTTTGCCTCCTTGGGATTGATAGCGATCGCTTTTTGGTAGGTTGCGATCGCTTCCGAGAAACTCTCGGCTTCCCGTTGGCGATCGGCTTGACTCAGGAGTTCTTGAGTTTGTTTGCTGGAATCGGCGGTTGCCGCGGGACTGACGGAGGATGCACTATTGATGGAAGCCGTTTGAGTCGAGGCTTGAGGGGATACGAGTCCCTTGACGATCCAAGCGGTTGCACCCAGCGCAACGAAGGCAGCAACAATCTGCCAAGGCTTAATCCCATATTTCTGGATGAATCCTTGTACAACCTCCATGGGTGCAGAAGCATCTGAAGACTGGAGGCGCTGATTTTGACCAACAGCAACAGTAGGAACTGAACTCTTAGCCCCTGACTCAACGTTCGGCGAAACTGGAGGGAGGTTGTCGATCGCTCTACCTCCCACCGGCAATGTCTGCCCAGTAGCAGTAGGTGGCGGTGGCGGTTCCTGTGCTTGAGGTTGGGCAGGAGTTGGAGGGTTCGGTTGTAGTCCCACAACTGGCAATGTCGGCCCGGTGGCAGTGGGCGGAGGTGACACTTCCTGCCTCACAGGTGTACCTGAAACATCCGGCAATGGCTGAGGGGGTGGCACAGACTCTAAGAGTTCTGCCGGTAAACTCCGCAGGGCTACCAAGGCTTCTCCTGCCGTCACATAACGAGCGCGAAAGTCATAGCGCACCATCCTGTCGAGAAAGGCGACTAATTCAGGGCTAGCGTGCGGGGCTTTCTCGTGCCAGTTAATTTCTCCAGTTTGGGGATCTTCGCCCAGAAACCTAGGGTGAGTCCCAGTCAACGCTTGAATCCCAACAATTCCCACAGCATAAACATCACTGCTAAACCGAGGATTTCCACCTAACTGTTCCTTTGGCATATAGCCTTGGGTACCGATGGAAATCGTCATGTTCGTCTGTCCCGTCCGGGGATTGAGCATCTGGGTTCCGACTTCCTTGACTGCCCCAAAGTCAATCAAGACAATTTTTCCGTCTTGGCGGCGACGAATGAGGTTGGACGGTTTGATATCGCGGTGAATCACCTGCTTCTGATGGACAAATGCCAGAGCAGACAGCATATCTTGCAATAGGGCAATAACCTGCGGTTGCGGCCAAGGTTGACCTGACATTAACTCCTCTGTCAGGGGTTCCCCTTCAATTAATTCCTGAGCTAGATAAAATTCTTGATTGTCCTCAAAGTGGGCGAGTAGACGCGGAATTTGGTCGTGGTTGCCCAGTTCATAGAGAACTTTGGCTTCTGTATCGAACAGGCGTCTTGCCGTTTGTAGGCTCTGGGCGTCAATGACTTGGGGCTTGAGCAGCTTGACGACACATCGAGGTTGACCGGGTAGGTGCAAATCCTGTGCTAGAAAGGTTTGACCAAAGCCCCCTTCTCCCAACTCACTGATTACTTTGTAGCGTCCGCCCAAGGGCTTATCTGGATTTGTCTGTTGAAATAGACGGATGAGATTTAATGCCATAACCCTTGTCCAGAGAGCGGTTGCTATTGTATTTCCTTACTGTTTTAACTGCTTTCAGTATTTTTAACACTATATTATTTTAGGATGCTGTCACAATGGGAACGGTTACATCAAAACTTTTTGCTATATTAACCGCCTTTTTTATTCCTCTGCACGAAGAATAAAAGATGATTTTAGTTTTACTGGGTTTTTGGACGCTCAAAGTTTTTCGGTACAGAAATAACACTTGCGAATATTCTCTTTTGAGAGTTACAAAAGAGAGAACCAAGATTTTAGATGATTCTGGCGAACGACCAGACCAATCGTTAGATGGGCGTGCATCTTGCTAGGAGCAGGATACATCAGGATTTACCGCATCAAATTGCACTGTTCCGGATTGATTTGCCCAGTACTGGGGCGAGATGTTTGACGTTTAATTGACTGTCTAGGTTTCCTTACCTACATAGAGTGGGAAGGCTCAATCAAAACCTAAGGCAGTCCTGACAACGTGATGTTTACCTGGAAAAACAAAGCTGGAAGGCGTGTTATGTCGGCTGAGCCTATGTACGTTCAATTGATGTGGGAAGACCCGGAAACTGGCGAGTTACAACAACCTCTTTTGACAGCACCGATCGCGATCGGTCGAGAAACCGATCAGATGCCGGAGCAGTTGGGAGGACAAACAGTCTCGCGTTTAGAGTTAGCCAATAAGGAAGTCTCTCGGTATCACGCCTTAATTACGGTGGTGAACCAACAGATGTATATCACCGATCAAAGTACAAACGGGACGTTTTTAAATGGGCAGCCACTTCGTCCTGGTACTCAACCCTTGTCGAGCCGGGACACCTTAAGAATTGGTTCCTACAAAATGACAGCGAGCTTAATCCGAAATAACGATATCAACGCTACACAACAAAACCGTACCAGCACCAGCACGAACTTAACTGGGCAGGCTAGCGCGGTGCAAAAGAATATGCTGATGGTTTGGTTAATTGGTGGATTAGTGCTGCTTTTGATGGGGGTTGGCGCTTGGGTTGTGGTGAGTTCGCTATTGGAGCGCTCCCGTCCTCGCGTGCCAGTAACGCCAAGCTCAAAGAGTGGCACGTTATTACTCTCTCCTGACAAGTACGCGGCTAACGTTACCCACCTGGCAAAGCAAGGATAACGCACGGAGTTGTCTTCCCTTAGAGCGCCGTTCAGTAATGGTAGGGGCAATCCCCCCGTGGTTGCCCTGCTCAGGTGTAGGGGCGGGCACGGGGGCACCGCCCCTACGCAAAATCAATGTTTCTAGGATTACTGACCCGATGCTCTAGTAGAAGCGGAAAATTCTTACTCCCACGCCCAAGTGCGCTTCTGACCAACTGTTCACTGCTCACTGGTCACTGAACACTGTTAATGCGATCGCTGTTCCTCAAATAACGACCCATGGTTAACCGTACCGATTTTAGATTTAGGAAATTAGATTTTGGAGTGGGTAAAAACAATTGGGTGACTTGGCGACGAAGTAGGACAAGGTTGTTATCCCTCCTGCGACAACCCTGGGTACTGGTATTGCTGGCGGTATTCACTTTACTGCTAACCTTAATGCCGCTCCCCGGTTGGGCAGACACTCCAACTCCAGCGAACGGCACGGACAAAGCACCTGTTGTGGTGGATGGGAATGTCTTATTTGAGGTAGGCAAATTCGGCAACTTTTCCGCTACAGTTAGAGCCGATCGCATTAACACAGCTCTGGAAAAAGAAGTCCAATCGCCTAAACCCGTCAAGCTGGAAAAAGTCCAGAGCAATAAGCAGATGAGCATTCGCTCATCCACGACGGGTCACACCCTCATGACCTTATCCCAGGACGATGTCAGCCCCGATCTCAGTCTTGACGATCAAGCAACGGACTGGCAAGAAGCGATCGACTATGCCCTGCAAGTGGGAAAGCAGGAGCGAACCCTCGCCTATCAACGTCAGGCGCTACTGGTCGCCATTGTGGTGCTGCTGGTCGCGTTGGTGCTGCACTTCGTTCTCGCGTTTGGCAGTCGAGCGGGACTGCGCTTGCTCGATCGCTGGTTGAACCCTGCCGCGTCCCCCTTCCAACCCCAAGGCCATCCAGCGAAATTAATTCTACGTATCGCTCGACTGGGTTTGGAAATCGGTCTGTGGACTGCTGTTGCCTTTTATATCACTGACCTGTTTCCCCAAACCCGAAGCTGGCGCTATCAGTTATTCCACATCCTCAATTACCCAGTCATTAGCCTAGGAGATACTAAATACTCGGCTCTCCAACTGCTGCTTTTGCCTGCGCTGACAGCAGCACTGTGGTTTGCGGTGAGCGGACTCACCCAGCTGCTTAAAACCTACGTCCTGAGACGAACTGGAGCTGAAGCCAGAGTACAGGATTTGGTGGCTGTTGTCGCCCAGTACGTCTTCACGTTTCTGGGATTGATCGTACTGCTGCAAATCTGGGGACTGGACGTCAGTTCTCTCGCCATTATTGCTAGTGTCCTCGGCGTTGGCATTGGCTTTGGTGTGCAGAACATCGCTAACAACCTGATTAGCGGCTTGATTATCACGTTTGAGCGACCGATTCAGGTGGGGGATTTTGTCAAAGTGGGCGATTTGCTAGGAACGGTTAAACGCATTGGTGCGCGTAGTACGGAGATTCATACCCTCGACCAAGTCTCGATTATCGTCCCCAACTCGCGTTTTTTAGAGAGCGAAGTGGTGAACTGGAGTTACGGCGACCCGGTTTCCCGTTTGCGAATTTCTATCGGAGTAGCGTATGGTTCCAAGATGGAACATGTGCGAGCCGCACTCTTGGAAGCGGCTAAAAGTCACCCCGATGTGCTACTGAGACCGCATCCCGAAGTTTGGCTGCAAGAATTTGGTGATAATGCCCTCAATTTCGACCTCTTAGTGTGGACGGGGGAACCGAAGAAGCAATTTCGCATCAAAAGCGATCTCAACTACCGCATTGAAGCTAGTTTG
>DATNPC010000480.1:0-13210 GCA_036703375.1 Allocoleopsis sp. | reverse complement strand
ATTCAGTATATTGAAAGCTTAGAAGAATATTTTCAAGGAAAGACGCCTTCAGCCGATGAGTTAATTAAGAACTTGAAAGCTATACAACTTGATACCTTTGGTAAACCCAAAATCGATAGTTCGGTAGAAACCAAAGATTGGAGTACGGAAAAAAATTTGCTCTTACGTCACTTACAACCAAACTTAACAGAATCTGTAGAAATTCTCAAAGGATTCTGGCAGCTAAAACGATGCTGGTCGGCTTATAAACGAGTTCGGGAAGGAGCTGCTATTGATGCTGTCTCAAATCTTACGATCGCAATTAATAGCTATCCAAACTTAGCTCCATTTAGCAAGCATATTTTTTTAACTATATTGGAACAGAAAACAATTGGAGGGTCTGATTATGGATATGACAAAGTCAGGGACATTTTTAACAAATATCCCAAACTCAACTCCTATCTACAGGATGTCAATAGTATTATTGAAACAACTTACCAACAGATTGGAGAACTCATCCAAAGCCAGCTCAATGAAATATTACCTCCATCGGTGAAAACTACACTGCTACAAAAAATTACCCCTGAATCTAGGAAGGCAAGTGTTAGCAGTTTAACTTATGAATTTGAGAAAGTGAGAAGAGATGAAGTTAATAATTTTAGAAATTCGATAGGAGAGGCAACAAATTCAACAGAAGAAAATAATACCTCAGCGACGAATAGCTTTCCTGATTTCAACGCTAAGCTAGAAGAAATCATTGAGATTACTGATGAACTGCTAGAGCGCAGCTATGAAGAAATTAAAGGAAAAGTTAGCAATAACAAAAGTCTTTCTAATCATAATAAAGAAATTATCTTTAAAGAAATTAATGGCGTTACTAGTAGACGCTTAGATTTTGAGTACGAAAGCATTCGTAAAGAGATTGAAAATCGCACGGAAATCCCTTGGTCAGACAAGCAATTTTTGCTAGAAAAGTTAGATGAGATTGTTAATGGTTGTTTGAGCGACGAGTACGAAAAGTTTAAGAAAACTATTGAAAATCAAACTAATCTAAACCTATCAGTTAAGCAAAGCCTATTACTCTTAGCAACAGCCATTACCCTCCGTAAAGATAGCGAATTGGCAAGGCTAGTCGATCAAATACTAGGGATAGGCATTCTCCCTGAGTCTGTAGAACAAAATCTTTTCCTTCTCGCGCAACAAGCACAAATCAAATCTGATGGACTCAAAGAAGAACTCAATCAGTTCCGACGAGAAGTTGAAAACTGGTTTGATAAATCAATGGAACGAGCGGAAGGTGTCTACAAACGTAATGCTAAGTTGGTGGCTATCCTGATTGGCTCTCTCGTAGCTGTATCGGTTAATGCCGATACAGTACATATCGTCAGTCGGCTCACGCAAGATCAAATTCTTCGTTCTACTTTGGTCAAGGCAGCTGATGAAAGCATCACGAACACGGGTCTAACATCAGATTGTTTTACTACAAATAAAAACGATGAACAATGTTCTGACGCCTTGAAAAGATTCGATCGCGTGACGAAAACTCTATCGTTACCTATTGGATGGGGACCGGAAAATCGAACGCGGCAGTGGCAAGAGGCTAGCAATCTAGGATTTTTGGGATTTTTGAGACTATTTTTAGGTTGGTTTGTGAGTGGCATTGCTCTTTCGATGGGAGCTAACTTCTGGTACGAAACGCTGAGTAAGTTTATTAATGTTCGCAACACGGGGCGAATTCCTTCTCCGCCTCAAAAACAGGTTAATGTGGAAAACTCTAACCGTGAGCAGTGAGCAGTGAGCAGTGGGCAGTGAACAGTGAACAGTGAACAGTGAACAGTGAGCAGTGGGTAGTGACATTTGTTTTATTGTGGGGATTGAATCCCACCATGCAACCTAACAGCTGTAGAACTGCTCACTGCTCGCTGTTGAGAATATGTTGGCAAAGCTGAGAATCCTCGTTCCCTACGTCCACATTGGTTCGCAAATAATCCCGTACCCAATTGCAGGCGTAGGTGAGCGGATCGAGATGCAGAATTTGCTGCAAATTCCACAGCACGAGCGTCTGGTCATCTCCGGCTGAAGCTAGGATAGGACGATGGGGATGAAATATCACGTTTCGCACTCCTGCACGATGGCCTTTCAAGGTAGTCAGCAAGGTACCATCCTGTTTCCAGAGTTTAACGGTTTCATCAACACTGGCGGTTGCCATCAGGGAACCATCGGGACTAAACGCAATGCCCCAAATGGCGGCGGTGTGTCCGGTCAAGGTTTTGAGCAGCGTGCCATCTGGCGTCCAAAGCTTGACTGTCCTGTCACCACTGCCAGATGCTAACCGTTTGCCATCGGGGCTAAACATGACTGTCCAGACAGCAGCTTGATGCCCGTTCAGGGTTTTCAAGAGTTTGCCGTCCCGGTTCCACAGCCGAATTGTTCCATCATTGCTCCCGGAGGCGAGCCTCTGTCCATCAGGGCTAAATTGAATGTCCCAAACGGATGCTTGATGCCCCTTCAAGGTTTTCAGCAACGTGCCATCTCGCTGCCACAGCAAGATGTTGCCATCCACACCGCCAGCGGCAATAACACGGCTATCGGGGTTCCAGGCAACGGACAATACGGCTGCCGAGTGTCCTTTCAGAGTCTGAAGCAGGGCACCATCTGGTTTCCAGAGCTTTACGGTGTTGTCTTCGCTGGCAGACGCGATCGCATTGCCATCTGGACTCCAATCTATATCAAATACGGCAGCATCATGAGCGTTGATGGTTCGTAACAGGACACCGTCGAGCGTCCAGAGTTTGATGGTTTTGTCTGTTCCTGCTACAGCAAACGTCGTTCCCTCTGGATTGAATACCAGTCGGCGAGTTGTACCCGTTACGCCTTGAAGACTTTTTTGAAAGACACTCTGGCTTTTCCAAACAATTGTAATACTATCGGCTCCGGCAGACGCGATCGCACTTCCATCAGGGCTGAAGGCAACCCCCCAAACCGAAGCATTATGCCCCCGCAACGTGGTCAGCAAAGTGCCGTCTCGACTCCACAGTTTAATCGTTTTATCCCAGCTTGAGGAGGCGAACATCTTGCCATCGGGGCTGAAGGCTAATTTCCAAATGGTGGCATCATGCCCTCGTAACGTGGTTAGTAAGGTGCCCTCTCGGCTCCAAAGTTTGATCGTGGCGTCGGCGCTGCCGGAAACTAGGATATTGCCATCAGGACTATAGGTGACTGCCTGCACCGGAGCCTCATGCCCCTTCAAGGTTAGGCGTAATGTCCCATCTGTATTCCAAACTTTGATTTGCTCGGCACAGGCTGCTGCAATGGTTTGACCGTCTGGACTAAACGCCACATCTCGAATTGCGGCCGCCTGTCCCTCTAGCGTTTTGACCAATCGACCCTCGCGGCTCCACATTTCGACTTTACTACCTGAACCGGAAGCGATGAGGGTAGAGCTGTCTGGACTAAAATCCAGACTCCAAATTCCAGCGGTATGGGTTGACAGGGTGTGCAGCAGGGTGCCGTCCCGTTTCCAGAGTTTGATGATATGGTCATCTCCAGTAGAGGCGAGAAGTTCGCCATCGGGACTGAACTTGACGACTCGAATCACCGTTGGATGCGCTTTCCAGGTTTTAATTAGACTACCATCCGGCTTCCAGAGTTTGAGACTGCCATCGACAGAGGCGGTCGCAATTTGCTGACCATCCGGACTGAAATCGACGGTTAAAACGGCAGTAGTATGCCCGTTGAGACGGTTGTGTTCCTGAATGCTCAACACCACTCGTTGTAGGGCTGCATCGACTTTCGCTTTGAGGTTCGCATCCACACCGCTGAGATGTTGCAGGCGTTGCTTACCTTTGATTGCCTGTAGCAAGGCGTCAAACTCTTTATTGGACGCATATAGTGCTTCTGAGGAAAGTGCGATCGCTTTTAGTTCGCTGAACGCCGTTTGCCGATATTGCTGATAGGCTACAGCCCCTAACGCCATTGCTATCACCATAATCGCCGTGACAATGCCGAGTAAAATCCGCTGTTGCCGCAGGCTTTTGCGCTGTTCCCGTTCCCGGTGGCGTGCTAATTCCAGTCGGGCTTCTACTTCCTTGACTCGCTCGGCTTCCGATCTCGCTTGTTCTTCCCGACGTTCCCATTCCTGGCTAGCCGAGAGAAAGCGGTAATCTAGATCGGCAAGACTTTTATCCTGCGACCAATGAAGCACATCTCGCAGTGCCTGTCCCCGCAACAAGCGGGACTCATCTTGATACCCGGATGCAATCCAGGCATTGAGCGACTGAGCATAGGGACGAAGCAGCGCCAGTTGCTCGGCAACCCAATCCAAGCCAAATACGGTTTGGTAAATGGGATTCTTCACCCGCAACCCATTTCCCTGCTTCTCCACTAGCCCCGACAGCAATAACTCCGTCTGAGTCTGACTGTCTGAGGTTGAAGTCCCGCCAGTCTCATCGGATTCAACGCTAGAATCCAAGGGAGAACGCAGCAGGATGCGTTGATACAAACCCAGCAAGCGGCTAGCTCGCGACTCGCTTAACAACATGCGATCGCGAATTGTTTTCAAGTGTTCCGGTTCATCTTGAGCTTCCCAGTTGTTCAGGATGTGGGTTTGCACGAGGCGATAGACAAATTGGGTGGGACACTCCTGATTCCTCCATGGCTCAATTGCGCCACTGTTCGCTGCTAATTGGCAGAGCTTTTGGGTTAAAAACGGCTGTCCTCCCGTCCAGTACAAGATACGCTGCAACGTGAGTTCGGGATTGGGAATGGCATCTGCCAAGCCAAACAGCAGCGGTGTTGCTTCTGAGTGTTGAAAACCCCGGAGTTCGATCGCTTGTCCAATATTAAAAGGAGTACGGGTGGCATCCGAGATTAAATCGGCGGGCGTGGCGACACCAAACAGGGCGAACGTGAGGCGATGATAGTCAGATTGTTCTGCCCGTCGGTTGTAGCAGGCGCGAATCAGGGCAAAGAAGTCGTCCGTCGAGAATTTGAGGCTCAGAACGCTATCAATTTCATCAATAAAGATAACAATTGATTCGGGAATTTGAGGCAAGACAACGGTATCAAAAAAGTCGCTCAAACGGTTCACGACGGAAAGATGCGATCGCTCCTGCCACCACAGCCGTAAATTCACACTGAGCTGCAAGGTTTTGGTCAGCAGTCCAGCGATCGAGGCATACCATTGTTCTGGCGTAATCTCTTGCGTACCAATCGTCGTGATATCGATGACAGCACAACGAACGCCTTCTGCTTGCAATCGGCGAGTCGTTTGTACTCGCAGACTGGATTTTCCCATCTGCCGAGCATTAAACACATAGCAAAACTCTCCCCGCAACAGCCCGTGAAATAACGCTTCATCGGCTTGCCGTCGGACATAAGTTGGAGCATTAAAGGGCAGGCTACCACCAACTTGATAGGAAGGGTGAGGGCTGGGGGTAATGAGCATGAATTCACCTCTTCACAGTGAACAGTGGCCAGTGACCAGTGGCCAGTGAACAGTGAACAGTGACTCGCCTGAAATATACCAATTGTGAAAGCGGGGGCTTTCTTTCAGACGTGTTGACTGCTTGTAACTGGTCACTGATAACTGATAACTGCTCACTGGTCACTGCTCACTGGTCACTGATAACTGCTCACTGAAGATGAACTGAGGACTAACTCAGCTCAAGGGCATGTTGTAGTGTTGACTTATTGAGCAGATACTCTGGAGTTTGAACGGCATCGGTGTTAGTACCCAAGAGTTTTTCCACAGTAGCACTCGATCGAGATTGAAGAACCTGCTGCAAAGCCTCAAGCTGTGCAGGATGGTTCTGTTGTTTGCACCACTGCGCGATCGCAGTGGATAAATCTTCAATGCGATCGGGTAAAGGTTCAATGAACTGACCTAAGTTAGCCAAATCTTGAGGAGAAAAAAGCTCACGTCGATTATTTAACAGTTCGATAAAAGCTGCAACGTTCTGTTCGTAAAATAATTGTGCTGCTTGCTGGACAACTTCCAGGGGCAAATCTTGTAACTGAACAATCTGCTCCAAACTCAACCCAAACTGAATCATACGCGGTATCGCTTCTAACTTGGCTTTCAGTTCACCCCTGTGTTCACCGATCTGCTTACCTTCTGCTAAGGCTTCCTGATAGACCTTGGTTTGCTTTAACTCACTTAAACTCAACATAGCTTCAATTCAGATCAATCAACCTCACAGTGATGTTGAAAAAATATAGTAAATATGATACTTGCCTTTACTGGCGTATTAACTTAATGGCTGAATACTTGGGCAAAATAGTTGTGATACAACTCACAACTGGCAATTGCTAATTGATTTTGAAAACGAATCAGCCCTACTCCTTGCAACTTGAAGGCTTGAGTTGGATGTAGCTCCACTCCATCAGGTGATTGTACGACTTTCCGCATCGCGTCTTTGAGTTCTGGATGCTGCTCCAGATATCCCAACTGTTGCCTTAAATGACTGTCAAAAATGCTCTCCGACGTAGTTAATATTTCTCGTAATTGAGTCAGAGTAATCTGTTGTTGGCTTAAGTGAAATAAAGCTAATTGCGTTAAATAGGGGTTTCCACCGACTAGCTTAACTAACTCGATCGCGTAGTTTTCTGGAGGCATCACTCGATAGCGCAATGCTAGTTCTCGCACTTGTTCTTCAGTAAATGCGGATAATGCGATTAATAGCCCCACGTTAAAGGGAGATTGATGCAAATTCAGAGGCAAAAATACTTCAGTCGAATAAACAATCACCAGCCGAAGTTTTTGCCACAATTCACTCCCATGAGTGCCATGTCGCGATCGCTCATACCACGCTCGTAACAGACCAAAAAAGTCAGCGGCAAGCTCTGGGTAGTTAAACACCACATTAACTTCATCCAGCACCAACAGCAATGGACTATCAGCCGCAGGCAGCAAATAATTCTCAAAATAGTCACTACAGCTATAGCTGCTGCCAAATAACGGATTCCAGAATTCCTCCAGACGATTTGGCAATCCGAGAGAGCGACTCACCATGGCACATAACCACTGGAGAAACTGGTTTAAACTCCCAAATATCCCACTGTCTGCCAGTTGCAAACTGACGGCGGCAGTTCGCAACCCATGGTCTTTTGCCTGACTTAACCCTTGAGCAATCAAGGACGTTTTACCAAATTGCCGGGGTGCTCGAATCCGAATCAAAGCTCCCGGTTGAAAAATTTCCCAAATGAAGAGTTTTTCAGCAGGGGGTCGATAGATGTAAAACGGGGAATCTAGGGAGAGCTGTCCCTTGAGAGGAGCCTGGAGCAATCCATCTAGCACGCTCATGAATGCTTCGCTATTGGGTTCCTGACTTACGCAATCATCTGCCCCTAATGTCAACCCAAAGGCTTCAAAGTAGGCTGTGAGCGTTGGTTGATCGACTGGGTTTTGGCGACGACGTACTTTGGTTAAGGTTTTGGTACTCAGTCCGGTGCGATCGCTCAACTGCTCTAACGTGTAAGAGCTACCCCCATTGTCTCTGGCGGCAGATAAGTATTCTGCGGCTTGGAGCCGTTGCCAGCCCTGAGCGCTCAGAATTACTCCCCTCCTGCGTTTGGAGAGATTGGATGGTTCAGAAATGTCCCCATGAGAAACCACACGCACTATACCACCGAGATTACTTAAACGAGTCTCTTTTGCCCAATTTTACAAAATTCTGCATCTGTCTTAAGTAACATTCCTGTCCAAATCGTTAAATTACCGGCTTATCCTTCGATCGGGGGTGGTAGTTGAAGTTTTCCAATGTAACGATTTAATACAGTATCTCCTGATGACATCAGGGAATACATTGCCAGATCGGGCTACCTACTTCACCTACAGCTAGCAATGGCGAGGGAGCAGTTTTTTTGTACACTCAACTATTCCGCGAACATCTACATCCTTGACAACTAGACAGAACTCACAGGCATGCTTTTTATTCATTCTAATACTGGGCTTAATTCTGACATTTTAGGAGATGGCGAGTATTACGCGTTCAGCCGACCAGAAGAAAAACTTCGCCTGGGATATCTCTACACAACTTGGTGCAACTCTCCCTATGGCGTGTACATGAAATTTTCTTCAGTCGAGTTAGAGAAACCCTTACCTTTAATCGCGACTAGCGAGACTCAGTATGACAAAGGTCAGCTGAAAAGCTTCAGTTTGGATAGCCGCAATCCCAGGTTGATCGATGATGTCTACAATCGTGCTATGAGTTGGTTGAATCAGATGAGGAGTGAATTAAAATATCCAGAACTCGATAACAGCAACGGCTGTACAGCCGTAGTTATTCGCGTGAATCAAGGAGTTCTCACTGGACTCTATACTCAAGACGAATATTGGGAAAAGTACCATCTTTTCTACGGAAGAGAGGAGTAGATTATACTGAGTTACGTTTACAGATAGTAAACTGCCTAAGTCGGGAGACTGCGAGACTGGAGAATGGGGGAGAGAAAGTTTAGGGTGTTGGACTACAAATTAGTATTAATTGAGACAGTCGGGTTTGAACTGTTCTGAGAAGAATCAGCGTTATGTCAACTCACACCCTAAAGCACTTCGTCGCTCGCTCTTGCGGTTATATTTCCTTGCGTAATGTCCTGATTATTCCCTTTGTTGTGCAAATTGTTGGGGCAGTAGGATTAGTTGGATATCTCTCCTTCCAAAATGGACAACAAGCCGTCAATAACGTTGCCTCCCAACTACGTAGAGAAATTTGCGATCGCATCGAGCAAAATCTGCGTGCTTACCTGACAACGCCGTTTCAAATTCTTCAGGCTAACCAGGATGCTGTAACGCTAGGGATGCTGAGTATGAAAAACTTAGCATCTTGGGAGTTATACCTGTGGAGGCAAGGAAAGTTATACGATCGCGCCAATGTAATTGGTGTCGGTAATCAGCAAGGTAATTATCAAGCCGTGGAAAAGCTTGATGGTAGTGGTAAATTAGCGATTAATGTATCGGATCGATCGACAGGATATAGTTTTCGGACATACGCAACAAACAGCCAAGGCAAACACACTCAACTGCTCAGAGATAGCAAAAACTTTGACCCGCGTCTCCGGCCTTGGTATAAGGCTGCTGTCCTAGCCGGTAAACCGACTTGGAGCGAGATTTACTCCAATATCGACCGTCAAACGCTCAATATCGCGGCTGTTCATCCCGTCTACGATGGTGACAACCGCTTAGAGGGAGTTTTACTCGTTACCCAGCGGCTTTTCCGATTGGGCGAATATCTGCGAAGTTTAAAAATTGGTAAAACGGGAAAGGCTTTTATTATCGAACGCTCGGGACTGATGGTAGCGACTTCGAGCGATGAAAAGCCATTTCGTCGGAACCACAATACAGCCCAACGACTGTCCGCGTTAGAGAGTCGTGACCCCTTAACTCAAGCGACCGCTAAATTTTTATCAACTCGCTTTCTTAGCCTTCAGCAAATTAAACAGTCGCAGCAACTCGAATTTAAACTTAACGGTCAGCGGCAATTTATACAAGTTGTGCCCTTTCAAGATGACAAAGGATTGGATTGGTTAATTGTCGTGGTCGTGCCAGAAGCCGACTTTATGGAGCAAATCCATGCCAATACTCACACAACTATTGTGCTGTGTATCGTTACCTTGATTGTTGCTACAGGAATTGGCATTCTGACCGCTCGTTGGATTACCCAACCAATTCTTGGCTTGAATACTGCTGCCAAGGACATTGCTCAAGGGAAATGGGATACAACCCTAGCCATTCAACGCGCAGATGAAGTGGGGCAATTGGCAGAGTCGTTTAAGAGTATGGTGGCACAAGTACAACAATCGTTTGCTGCATTACAGGAGAGTAAGAACCACCTGACTCAGTTTTTAGAAGCCGTGCCCGTGGGAGTCACCGTTCATGATTCTATGGGAAAAGCCACCTATGCCAATCAGACGGCCAAGCAAATTATGGGACTCGACACGTTACCCGATACCAAAACCGATCGATTGGTAGAAGATTACCGGGTTTATCTCAGCGGAACCGAGCAACTCTATCCGATCGAAAAGTTACCAGTTGTTAAAGCGTTATCGGGAGAATGTAGTTTTGCTGATGATATAGAGTTGCATCGAGCCGATCGCATTGTACCTTTGGAAGTGTGGGCAACTCCGATTTATGATGAACTGGGAAAAATTGCGTATGCGATCGTTGCCTTTGCTGATATCACCGATCGCAAACAAGCTCAACGAATCTTAGACGATTACAATCACACCTTAGAACAGCAAGTCGCTCAACGGACAGCCGCGTTACAAGAGAGTGCGTTGCGGGAACAAGCAATCTCGACTGTCCTGCAACGGATGCGCCAGACGTTAGATCTTGACACGATATTCAGCACCACAACAGCAGAACTACGACAAGTCTTAAATTGCGATCGCGTTACCATTTATCGGTTTAACCCTGACTGGAGTGGCGAGTTCGTTGCCGAGTCAGTGGCGGAGGGCTGGATAACGTTGAGCATTGCACAGAACCACGATGCCCAACTAACCGAGAATGCGACAGAAGACCAAAACTGCGGGATCAAAACTGTAGAGGATACTTATCTGCAAGATACTAAGGGCGGTGCCTACAGTCAAGGTACCAGTTGCCGAGTTACAGAGGATATTTACAACGCTGGATTTACCCCGTGTTACATCAAGCTGTTGGAGCGATTTCAAGCCAGAGCTTACATCATTGCCCCCATCTTCTGTGGCAATCAACTTTGGGGATTACTGGCTGTTTATCAAAACTCTAGTTCTCGTTGTTGGAGCGAATCAGAAACCAAAGTTGTCGTTCAGATTGGCACGCAGTTAGGCATCGCCGTGCAGCAAGCTCAACTTCTCCAACAAACTCAACAGCAAACGGTAGCCTTAAAACTCACGTTAGATGAATTAAAACGCACTCAATCCCAACTCATTCAAGCCGAGAAAATGTCGAGCTTAGGGCAGATGGTAGCAGGTGTTGCTCATGAAATCAATAATCCCGTTAGCTTCATTTACGGTAATCTCACTCCTGCTCGTTACTACTTCCAAGACCTCCTGTGCTTACTAAAGCTCTATCAAGAAACTTACCCTAAGCCAACACCAGAAATTCAGCAACTTACGTCTGAAATAGAATTAGATTTTTTAGTAGAAGATTGGGAAAAACTGATAACATCTATGCAGACAGGATCTGAACGCATTCGCGAGATTGTGCAGAGCTTGCGAAACTTCTCTCGACTCGATGAAAAAGAGCTAAAACCTGTCGATATTCATGAAGGACTCGATAACACTCTCCTGATTTTGCAGCACCGATTGAGGTCAGAAGGCAGTTGCCGAGAGATTCAAGTGATTAAAGACTACGGACAATTGCCAAAAATCACCTGTTACGCCAGTCAATTGAATCAGGTGTTTATGCATCTCTTGACTAATGCGATCGATGCGCTGGAAAACCAACCCTCTCCCCGGATCGTTACTGTTAGCACCTCGTTATCTCAATTTCCATCCTCAGTTGTTAGAAAAAAAACACAAAAAACCAATAACAACCAACCAACAACCAACTCCGTTGTCATTCGCATTACCGACAATGGTTTGGGTATGAGTGAGGAAGTACAGAAGAAAATATTTGACCCATTTTTTACTACAAAACCTGTAGGCTGTGGGACGGGATTGGGATTATCCATCAGCTACCAAATCGTAGTAGAAAAACACCAAGGTCAAATCCGTTGTATTTCTGCTCCAGGCCAAGGAACAGAGATGATTGTGGAGATTCCACTCAAACCGGTCAAGGCTGTACCTTTTCAGCCAGTTTGATAACATTTGTCAAAAATTTGGATTTTGCATAAAAAAATGTCGAGTTTAGGGCGAACAGTGGCAGATGTTGCTCCTGAAATCAACAATCCCATCAGCTTCATATACAGCAATCTGACTCTGTGCGATCGCTCATCGGCGACCTCAGACTATACCCAATTCAATTTCAGTAACTTTTATAACAAAATTGCAATCTTGCATAAAAATTGACGCTCCGAGCCGAGAAGGAAGTAGCTCCCTACTCTTACGGTTCTGAATCGGACGGTTTAGCTTTAGTTGCCCAAGGAAATACCAAAATGTTAAGCACGTCTAGCCAACTCATCACATCCCTCAATGTCTCTGACCTCGACGGCACCAATGGATTCACTATCAGCAGCATGGAGTTTTATGCCCTCTTAGGTTTGGATGCCAGTTCAGCTGGAGACATCAATGGTGATGGCTTCGACGACTTAATTCTCGGCGCTCCGTCGAATTTCTACGCAAAACTTATTACACTCGAACCTGTTGAGGGTAAGGCTTACGTGGTGTTCGGACAGGCAGCAGGTTTTCCTGCCAACCTCGACGTTTCCATCCTCAATGGCAACAACGGCTTTGTCATCAGCGGCATGAACCCAGGTTTCTACTCAGATCTTCCAGTCAGTTCGGCGGGAGATATCAATGGCGATGGCTTTGATGACTTGCTCTTTGCCTCTCCTTATTTCCAAGATCCGAGCTATGTAGTGTTCGGGCAGACTGAGGGTTTTCCTGCTAACCTAAACGTTTCCAGCCTTGATGGCAACAACGGCTTTGCCATTAACGGAGTCAATACCCAATTCGATTCAGTCAGTTCAGCCGGAGATATCAACGGAGATGGCTTTGATGACATCATTATCGGGTCGCATTTTTCTTCGCCTTCTGGCAAAGGCTATGTCGTGTTCGGGTCAGCCGAGGGGTTCAGTGCAGCCCTCGACCTTTCTAGCCTCAATGGCAGCAATGGTTTCGTTATCAACGGCATTAATACGGGTAATTTCTCAAGAGGTTCGGTAAGTTTAGCAGGAGATGTGAATGGCGATCGCTTAGACGACATCCTGATTAGTACTGGTGGTAATAACTATGTCGTGTTTGGCAAGACTGGAGGCTTTAGTGCCAGCCTCGACCTTTCTAGCCTCAATGGCAACAATGGCTTTGTCATTAATAGCTCTGGCACTTCTAGCTTAGCAGGAGATGTCAATGGTGATGGCATCAATGACATCATTATCGGCAATCCTAATGCCGACCCCAATGGGGTAACTAATGCTGGCTCTAGCTATGTGATATTCGGGCAAGCTGGAGGTTTTGGTGCAACGCTCGACCCTTCTACCCTTAACGGCAGCAATGGCTTCGTCATTAATGGCATCAATGCGAATGACCGCTCAGGCAAGTCGGTTAGCTCAGCAGGAGATGTGAATGGGGATGGATTCGATGACTTGACAATCGT
>DATNPC010000479.1:0-6146 GCA_036703375.1 Allocoleopsis sp. | reverse complement strand
GAGCAGTGAGCAGTGAGCAGTGAGCAGTGAGCAGTGAGCAGTGAGCAGTGAGCAGTGAGCAGTGAGCAGTGGGCAGTGGGCAGTGAGCAGGGCTAAAGGGAATAGCTGAAAATTGAGATATCGCCGAGTTATCCTTACTTTTTTCCTTAAAGATGTCAATAAAACGTGTTTTGGTGATTGATGATGAAAAAAATCTCTGTGCGGTTATTGAAGCCTGTTTGGAAAACTTAGGCGGTTGGCAGGTGCTGACGGCTTTATCGGGCAGCGAAGGGTTAAAAAAGGCTCAAGTCCAACAGCCCGATGCGATTCTGCTAGACGTGATGATGCCCGATATAGACGGACTCACCCTATTTCAAGAACTGCAAAAGGATGGTGCGACTCAAGCGATACCTGTCATTTTGCTCACGGCTAAAGTCCAGTCTGTTGATTTAGCTCAATTTTCACAACTCGGTGTTGCTGGAGTGATTGCGAAACCGTTCGATCCGTTGACGCTAGCAAACCAAGTCGCTTCCCTCCTAAAGTGGTAAGCTCGCTGCGCCTTTAAATTGCATAGCAGCCCTTAACGTTTAAACAGGGTGGATTGCGTCATTGGGTAGAGTTCATTTTAATGGGAGAAGTATATGCTGCTAGAGCAATCCAAAGCAGTAGGCATAGTGTCGTATAAGGGTAAGAGTGATTTGAGTTTAATGTCTCTCCCATCCACCAAGGGGGAGGTTGCCAAAATTGGGGACGCGCCTGTAGTCACTAAACGCATTTTGTTTATTGATGACGAGCTGAATGTCCGACAAGTTGTGAAAGCTTGCCTGGAAACTCTAGGCGGTTGGAACGTTTTGTTAGCGGCTTCGGGTCAAGAAGGTTTACTGATGGCGATGTCTGAGCAACCCGATGCTATCTTGCTCGATGTGATGATGCCCGATATGGATGGGCTGGCATGCCTTAGACAACTTCAATCCAATCCTGTAACGGGGTCAATTCCCGTCGTGTTTTTGACGGCCAGGTTGAGTTTGACCGAACCCCGACGCTTTCAGGAGTTAGGAGTTAAAGGCGCGATCGCAAAACCCTTTAATTCTCTCACCTTGGTTCCCCAAATCGCTAAAGCGTTGGACTGGAACCTAGACGATAAATTGTAAAGTTTTGTCAACTGCAATTCTTTCCTCAAGATTTGTCAGGATTCAGGTCGAAAAAAGACTTTTTGCCTGAGTGCAGATAACCTGAGCATCCTAACCCAAATGCTGTGGACTTCACCCTCCTGTTTCTTGAGTTTAGCGAGAACATCGATAGACTGAGAGAGTTACCGTTGCGTCTAAGCCCAAACACTGATTCTTCTCGCCGAGACTAATGCAGAAAATTCCCAAACGAATATCAACGGCCCTGATTAATGCCCTCGCCGCAGGTGTTGTTCCGAGAGTTGGGTTGGAGCATATTGCGGTTGGTAGAGAAAAAGAAATGGCTGCCCTCGCGCACGACTTGGAGAATATTGCTGAAGGCGGGGCGACATTCCGCTTTATTATCGGACGCTATGGCTCGGGAAAAAGCTTCATGCTTCAGCTCATTCGCAATCAGGCGATGGAGCAAGGGTTTGTCGTTGCTGATGCCGATTTATCCCCAGAACGACGACTGGCGGGAAGTAATAGTCAAGGTGTGGCAACCTATCGCGAGTTGATGGGAAATATTGCCACCCGAACGAATCCGAATGGTGGTGCGATCGCGCTCATTCTGGAAAAATGGATTAGCTCTATCCTCAGCCAAGTCGCGCAAGAAACGGGCAAGCGTCCGGACGATGAGGGCTTTGATGACCAAGTCGAACTGAAAATTCGGGAAGTCGTCGATCGCTTAGAAGGCTTAGTTCACGGCTTTGACTTTGCCAATGTCATCATCGCTTATTGGCGTGGCTATCGGGAAGACAATAACGACAAAAAAGACGCCGCACTGCGTTGGTTGCGGGGAGAATTTGCCACCAAGACAGAGGCAAAATCTGCCTTAGGCGTGCGAGTCATTATTGATGACGATACCTGGTACGACTACATTAAATTGTTTGCCCATTTCGTTGCGGACATCGGTTACAAAGGGCTGGTAGTACTGCTAGACGAAGCCATTCATTTGTACAAAATTACTCATGCTGCCTCCCGTCAAAGCAACTACGACAAGCTTCTCGCCATGTTCAACGATGCCATGCAGGGCAAAGCCGAGCATTTGGGTATTTTGGTTGGGGGAACGCCTCAGTTTCTCGAAGATTCCCGCCGAGGATTGCACGGCGACGAAGCGTGGCGGACGCGCTTGGCAAAAAGCCGTTTCCTCAAAGAGGGACTGCAAGATACATCTGCGCCAGTCATTCAACTAGAACCGTTAACCTCGGAAGAAGTCTCCAAGCTGTTACAACGCTTAGTTGAAGTACATGCCGTTCACTACAACAGTAAAAAAGCTCTCTCGACGCGCGAAATCGGGGAATTCAAGCAAGAAGTTGCCAACCGTTTGGGCGCAGATAAACTCTCAACGCCCCGCGAAGTTGTACGGGACTTCATCAGCGTTCTAAATATCCTGCAACAAAACCCACAAGTGACGTTCAAAGAATTAATTCACGGTTCTACATTTCAACCTACTCGTGCGGGTCAAAATCCTGAAGAGGATGGAAATAGCGAGTTCGCTGAATTTACACTGTGATTGTTATAGCTGTCGCCAGAAGGGATAGGACAGATTTATTGACCCAAACGACCCCGTATCAGTAATAAACCCTCTGCCTCCTGCCCTCTGCCTTCTGCCTTTTGCTATAACTACCAATACCTCACGCCTCTCCTAAACCAGAACACACGGACACGAACCCAATAGTCATGAACCAACAAACCAGCGAGATACTTGTCTTAGAGGATGGACAAGCGCCGCCCCCAGGAACTACAACTCCACCGCGCAAGCCAAAGTGGAGCGACACATTTACTTACATAGCAAATCCCGATCGCTTTTGTCGCCAAAATCTTAAAGAGTATGGCCCTATTTTTAACACTGGGGTTTTTGGTGGCACGACTATCTTTGTGGGTTCCGCTAAAGCAATTCAAATGGCATTCAATGGGGACTTGAACTATACAGAGATTGCCTTGCCAGCAACCACCATGGATATGTTCGGCGAGTACAGCCTGTTTCAGCGCCCCGATTTACATCGCCAGCGCAAAAGTGCTTTACGTCCTGCATTTATGGGTCAAGCCCTGGATGGATACATGCCCCATATCAATGATGTCATCGTGCAGGGCATCAAAGACTGGACAACCTCCAACAAAATCGCACTGTTCCCATCCGTCGAGAAGATATGCTTTGACGTACTCGTTCCCCTGTTGCTGGGAGTAAGCTTGAATGATGCCGACCCAAACACGTTTAAAGGGCTTCCCCTCTCCTCCAAGACAGAGTTGAAGGCCTTGTACAAGACGTTCTTTGATGGCTTCTATGGCTTGTCCAAGTGGAAGTCTCGGTTCACGGCTTATGGCCGGGGACTCAAGGCACGCGCTGCACTGCTCGACTTCATGCGTGCCGTCATAAAACGGCGACAGGCAGAAGGCGGGGAAATTAACCCCACCGCAGACTTGCTCTCAATGATGCTAGCTAGCCAGCAGGAAAACCCCAAAGGGGTATTTAGCGATACCTTAATTGAGAACCAGTGTTTATTGCAGTTGTGGGCGTCGCACTACGAAATTTCTGGACTGGTTTCTTCGCTCATTTACCAACTCGGACGCCACCCGCAAGGGATTCAAAAATTGCGAGAAGAACAGGCTGAACTCATGGGTGGAGAGAGTCCTGTCACTACGTTTTCACCTGCTCATTTAAAGCAAATGGTCGTTCTGGACGCGACGATTAAGGAGACGCTACGCACGCTACCTCCCAGTGCCACCGCTAGCCGCCGACTCACTAAATCTGTAGTAGTGGATGGCGTGCTGTACGAAAAGGGTTGTACCTTGATTGCTGAGCCAAGGATTGCCCATATCCTGCCAGAATACTTCCGCGAACCAGAAGTCTTTGCTCCAGAGCGCTTCTTAGCAGGACGTAACGAGGGCAGGATGTATGAATTCATCCCCTTTGGCGGTGGCGTACACGCCTGTCTGGGAGCTCAGATGGCAATGGTCGTTGCTAAAATATTTGCCTCTCATGTGCTGCGCCTGTTTGATTGGACGCTAACCGGTGAACCCCAATTTGTCCAGTTTCCCCTGAAGAAAATCAAGGATAATTACCAAATTGAGATTGCACTTCGTGTCTAATAGACATCGAGTCTTGTTGATGAAATGCCCTAGTAAATGCTGGCAAATTCGTCGATAATTCTCCAGTTATCGGTCGGTCTTGGAGCAGTAGTGAAGGAGTTCAGAGACCGTTTTGAACTGGTAGCCCTTTTCTTGCAATTTTTGTATCAGAATTTCAGTTGCCGGTATTGTTGGTGAGTCAGTACGTTCAAAATCATGTAATAGAATAATTGAGCCAGGAACAACGCGATCGAGGACATAATTGGAGATGGTCTCAGGGGTAGACTCCTGATAATCTTTTGGATCTACATTCCACATAATATTTTTCTTGTTCATCCTTGCGAGAATGTAAGGCAGGATTAAAAACTTGAGTCCGAAGGGAGCACGAAAATGGGGATTGTGCTTCACGCCAAGTTGACGCAGAAGTTCGTCTGTCTTTTCTATTTCCGATCTGATGAACGAAGGCTTTTTCCAGATCATCCGTGGGTGAGAATAAGAGTGATTTCCCAACTCATGTCCTTTAGATACGAGCAATCGAGCTGTTTCTTGATGTTCCTCAATCTTTTGACCGACGAGAAAGAAAGTAGCTTTTACCTGAAGGCGATCTAAGAGATTGAGTAATTGGTTTGTATGGCTTGGACTCGGTCCATCATCATAAGTCAAAGCAACCACTTTTTCTGGCGTATTGATCTGGTTAACTAACTCTCCAAAAAGTTGAAATTTCGATGTTGCTGCTAGTTTGTTGATTAAGACAAATCCAGTTAAGGTCGCTACTGAAGTGATAATAATGGCTGCAAGCATTTTCCAACAGTGTTTTGAGATTTTCAACCCAATGAATTGCTATTTTGTGGATTTGAGACGCCAGTAGGTCGGTGGGAGAAGGGAGGGGCATGGATAGATAGGAGAATGCTATTGCCCCATCCCTTCTAGTCGCTAGTCCAACTAGCACTTACGTATCTCGCTCGGTGCGAATCCACGCTTTCTGAGGTCGCACTAGAAAAGACCAGTAGATGGGCATTTTCCAAAAAATGTACAAAGGTACAGACAAAAGCGTCTGCATGGGTATGTCAGCACGCCCGAACCTCGCCCAAGCGCTAATAATCGCAATGAATATGAGCAGTCCTTGGAGGGCTAACAAAATTACCGGAGTCCATGAGACTCCCAATGCGGCTGATAATAACGCTACTCCCATGACAACCATCCACATCATAATTAACAGCGAGAGTGGCGGGACAGATAAGTCAAGGGCAACTGCTAATAAATCGAAACGTCTTTGACTCACAAACGCTCTTAGTAGTAGGGGAATTTGTGTCAGCAGAGTTTGCAAATGACCGTGAGCCCAGCGCGTCCGTTGAGTCTTGGCAGCTTGCTCCTCCTGTGGCAAACACCCTGTTACTAGCGCCTCCTCACAAAATGCTGGGGGATGTCCGGCAAGCGTCAGCTCTAAACCTAGCTGCTTGTCCTCGACAATATTATCGCTGGCTAGAGAAGCTTCGCCAATTAATGACCAAGGGAAAGCCATACCGGTACCGGTTAACAACCCTGGCAGCCCCAGTCGCTTCAATCCCCTCTGACGAACTAAGTTCTTGACTGTAAACGCTAGTGACGAAACTGTATCCTTCGGCGTTAGTTTGGCTGGTGGTGCCAGGAGGTTGGTTGCCTGAACAGGTCGATTGAGATCGACTGCCATCCGAGCTAGCCGCTCGATTGTGCCTTGATGAATAATACAGTCGGCATCGACTATCACCAACACTTCGGGTGGATTAACCTGGATAAACCTTAAACCATAGTCTAAGGCATATCCTTTACCCCTGCGATTTGGCTCAATTCGTTCGAGTACCGTAGTACTAAACGACCTAGCGATGGCGGCGGTTTCATCAGTGCAGTTATCCGCAATGACTACGACGCGATCTTGTTCTGTTAATTGTT
>DATNPC010000478.1:0-2323 GCA_036703375.1 Allocoleopsis sp. | reverse complement strand
GTTCTGTTCTTTCCCTAACGTAACACCAACTCAGTGATTAGAGATGCGTGGTCAGAATTAGCATTTGCTCCTGTATAAATTCGAGCAACCTTAAAATGCTTGCTGACAAAACAGTGGTCAATCGGGATATTCATCAACGGTATCAGCCATTTTGGATAATGCACATGAGTTGCCGATCGCGGCCAACTAGGTAAGATACCAAAGCCTAAGCGGGTGTTATACAACTTAGTTTTGTTGATAAACCGCCGATAATAAGGCGACCAGGGCGTTAAGTTAAAGTCTCCCATTAAAATCAATGGTCGATCGCGTTCTCGAATATAATTGCTCAGTGCTGCTAGCTGACGATTGCGACTGTGAAAATTCTTTCGCGTCACAGGTACCAGAGGATGGGTTCCAATTAACTCAATAGGTTGCTTGTCTACTTCAATGGTTGCTATGAGGTTATGACCTCCTCTTCCATTAAAGTTATCGCCTCTAGCCTCTTGAATGGGGAAGCGGCTGAGGAGAGCAAGACCCCCAGCAGGACTTCTAAACGAATAAGGTAAAGTATCTTTTAACTCAGTCTTTAAGTTTTCAACCGTTTCGCGATCGACTTCAAGAAATAAAGCTAAGTCAGGATTATTATCTCGCACTACATTAATAGCTTTATTGTCACCCTTATTCTGAATATTAAGGTTAAACGATAAAAGCCGAATGGGTTTGGCTGCATTACTAACTACCTGTTGTGAATGAGGTAGATACCAAGGAATAACCTCAACTCCATTCAAGCCCACCAGTAATAAAGCTGCGAGAACTAGTACTTTGCTTTTAAGATGGCGCGTTCTCCAAAGAATGACTAAAACACTGCTAACTATTAACGATACAATCAAATACTGAATTCGGAAATGAGTTAATAGTTCTAGCGACCAGAACCAAGCGCTGTAGGGCAATAGGGATAGTACTCCTAAAGCCAACAGGGTGATGGTTGCCGCAATTAAAAGTATTCGTTGGAGCATTGAGTTCCGTTCAAGGTGGTCATACCAATTAACCTCAAATTTGATTGGCTGTTTTTCGGAACAGTTATAGCGGTTCTCGGTTGCATAGAACACATCGTAGGGGCGATTCATGAATCGCCCCTACAAACTGTACTTCACCCAGTAGAAAACTGCTGTAGACTTGCTCCAGGTCATTGCATACTAGCTAAGCATCATTCCTTGGATGTGTGGTTTATTGGTCCAAAGTCATCGGGTATTTCGTCAAGTGACTGGATTTGCAGCAGTTGCATCACTGCTTTCCATTGAAGAGGCGTCAGTTTTGCTTCAGTTTCCCCGGCAATCCACCGCTGATAAGTACGCAATGGAATGCCGCACTGCACTGCAAATTCAGCCTGAGATAAATTTGTCCGCTCAATCCTCAGGGCCTCTATGAGTGACTCACTTTCTTGGGGTCTTCTGTCTTTCTTCATTCTACAGTTTTGACGCGCCATATTGACATCTGTTGTAATGGCACGCCATAATGGCGTTATTCAAGAAGAGCAAAGGGCAGACAGCTAGAAGTTACATAAGTACAAAGCTGCCCTTCGTTCTAGTGTCTCATTTTGTCTGTAGTTGACCATTTCGGTTTATTCGCTTTGCCAGCACAGTGAACCACTGTGTAGCGTAAACATGCCTGAGCGATCGCGCCTTAATCATGCGATCGCCATAAGACCTCATTATCCAAATTTTCCTATGAAACACTCACAGTGGCTGCGCCTCCGATCGGAAGGCCACAGCATTTGTGCGAATCTACGCCAACACAGTTATCAATGCCGCAAACAAACCCGACGCCTCTCCTGGAAACTTGCTTTTATCGGTCAGGACGACTACGTTCTCACTTGGTTGCCAGCCCCAGTCAGCGATTGGAGCTTGATACCCAATGATGACAGCCCAGCTAGAACCCAACTGTGGCAACTCATTGAACATACTATAAACCAAATCAGGGGCGCGATCGAGACAACTTCATCTCAGCACCTTTCACAAACAGAAGATTACTCTCGTCCTTGGGCAATTGTCCGACTCCTACCCAATGCTCAACGATACACAGTAGCCCGATTCTTCAATCGTCAGGATGCCGAAGATCATCAGCGATTCCTAAATCGCTTCATGCCTGCTGCCGAATTTGAAGTCCTTTTTGACGTACCTGCTGAGTTTTTGCCATCTTCTCGGTAAGCTGCACAGGCCGCCCGGAGTTTTGAACTCCGGGCTAATAGACTAAGTCCACTGAAGTGGCCTGGAATCCCTGCGCGGTAAGTGTTTAGTTCTATGCAAGAGGACTGGATCTATGAGTAAGGGATTTAAATCCCTTG
>DATNPC010000477.1:0-5009 GCA_036703375.1 Allocoleopsis sp. | reverse complement strand
ACATTACTGCCAGATCTGTGTCTTTATCGAATGCAATAATCAATTCTGGTAATAAGGGTCGAGGCAATGCGGGCAGTCTCAATATAAATGTACCTGATGATATTGAAATGAGCGATACCCTGATTTCTAGCACTACTACTGACGGTAATGCAGGCGGTATTAACATTGGTGCAGGTCATAACGTCTTTTTGACAAATAGCGGACTCTACAGCAATTTTTTTGGGCAGGGTAGTGCAGGAAATATTACTATCCACGCAGACGGTAATATCAGTATGGAAAATCATGCTGTACTCAGTACTGGATTCACAGGAGAAGGCAATCCGGGCAGCATTGTTATTGATGCAGGCGGTAATTTCTCTATGACTAGTGGTGCGCGAATGAGTGCTAGTACTTCTGGTCGCGGGAATGCAGGCAGTGTAGCTATCCACACCAATGGAGCTGTTTTTCTGGATAGCAGTCAAATATTCAGCACCGTGCAATGGATAGATGATCAACGGATAGGGATTGGACGAGGAGGCAGGATTTTCATTGATGCTCAGTCCTTGTCTTTGACCAATGATGCACAGTTACAGACTTTGGTCGTGGGTTCAGCTAACAGGTTACTAGAAGAGAGAAGTGATGCAGGAGACATCACAATTAGAGTGACTAATGATGTTGCTCTTGCTTCTCACTCCGCAATCAGTAGCGCAGTTGAACAGGGTAGAGTTGGAGACGGCGGAAGTATCCACATAACGGCTGGTTCTCTTGCACTCTCTGATAATAGTCAATTGACCACTGATATGAGCGGACAAGGCAATGCGGGTACGATTACCATCGGGGTGGATAATCAGGTTCTCCTAACCGAGCAATCAGCTATTTCTACCGCTCTTAATGCCGGAGCAACAGGTCGAGGAGGAAGTATTGATATTAAAGCAAGCTCAGTTGATCTCACTGATTCTGCGCGCATTAATGCTAGTACAGCAGGTGATGGTAGAGCCGGAGATATCACAATCAGTTCAGATCTACTTCGGGTAGAGCGAGGTGCACAGATTCGGACTGCCACGACAAGTAATGGGGATGCTGGAAACATTACCTTGAGAGAATCAGAAGGGGCTGTTCTCAGTGGAGATAGGACAGGAGTGTTTGCCAATACAGAACCTAACTCTACAGGTCAGGGAGGCAGCATCTTGATAAATGCAGGACAATTGCAAATTTTGGATGCTGCTCAAGTCACTTTGAGCAGTCAAGGGTTAGGAAATGCAGGCAACCTGGATGCCTCGGTAGGTAATCTCCTGTTGGATAACCAAGGAAAAATCATCTTGGAGAGCAGCTCAGGGAATGGCGGCAACATTGCACTACAATCTCAAGATTTATTAGTGTTGCGCCATAACAGTCTCATATCAACTAGCGCAGGCACAGCACAAGCAGGTGGCAATGGCGGCAATATCACTATCCATGCTCCCTTCATAATCGCAGTCCCCGAAGAAGATAGCGATATCAGAGCTAATGCCTACACGGGTCAGGGGGGTAATATCAACATTACAACGCAGGGCATTTATGGACTCCAATTCCGCCCGCGCCAAACTCCCCTAAGTGACATTACCGCTAGTTCTGATTTCGGAGTGAACGGTACGGTACAAATTAACTCAGCATTTGATGTCACCCAAGGAGTCACTAATCTCCCCACTGATTTAGTTGATGCCTCTAACCAAATTAACCAGGCTTGTTCCCCTAGTGGAGCAGAGGCGAGGAAAGAAAATAGATTCGTGATCACTGGACGCGGAGGTTTGCCTCCCAGTCCTAACGAAATACTACAAGGTGAGTCAGTCATCACCAATTGGGTCACAATCGACTCTCAGGAAAACAATACTAATGACTCTCAGGAAAACAATACTAATAATGCTGCTCCTCAAGCCAATCCACCCGGTGCCAGACCAAAGCCACTTGTGGAAGCTCAAGGCTGGGTATACGGCTCTGACGGAAAGATAATTCTCGTTGCCCAAGTGCCTAGAGCTATACCTACAAGTTCTTGGGAATCTTCCCCATCCTGTCGTGAACTTCAAGTTAGTCCAAAATAGTTACTTGCGCTTCAGTCGTTGAAATAGAGGAAGTATTTGCTATTACATCACCAGTAACAAATAACAAATAACCAACAACAATCTTTCAATGATAGGTCTGGAGTACTAAGCCATCAATGAAGCCAGTAATTAAAGCGGGCCAATTCGGTGCCCCTACACGTAGAACACCTGTGACCTGGTAAATTTCTTCAGGTGTTAGTCCAACTTCTGCTGGCTTAGCGATCGCTAAAGTCGGACTGTACGTTAAGATGCCAGCATAGGTATTGACTGAAGTACTGCCCAGCTCAATTTTAGAGCCAAGCCCATAGGGTTCAGCGAAAAATGTGACATTGATGGTCATGTTTAGAGGCATCATCGCGATCGCACCTGGCCCTCCAAACTGAACTGTAACCCGGAGTGAAAAGGATTCCTCTTGGCTCAGAATCATCTCTGAACTCTCCACATTAGGGTCAGTCGTGAAAACAGTTAAATTGAAGAGTTGACAGGTTATAGGAACGATGTTGACTCTGGTACCCTTCATTCAGGTGTCCTTATTAGTACAGATTATCGGGTATCCAATTCGGTGTAAAAATTTACTTTTTGATTGTCGTCAGCTAGTTTTTTGTGGTTGGAATCCCTCTAATGGTCGATGAGCTGTATTATTGCTTTAGCGAAACTAGTCGATAAGAATAGCTCAAATGAGCTGGAGGTAAGTAATGAATTCTAGTCTACTTGGGAATTTTTGTGGGCGTATACTACGGGCATATCGCCAGCATTTTCCAATTCAGGGAGGAGGAGCATGGGTAGAGGATGAAACGCTTTTTTTCAGCTTTCATCATACACAATGTACTCTACTGTTGCATATAACGACCAGTAATCTAGCACTGAGAAAAAGACTTACTGTTAATTTAAGTACTGCTGGTAGTAACCCTTTCTTGGGTGTTGATTCAACTGGTTTACGATGGTATTCTCCTCAACCTGACTTTTTTACTCCTGAAGAATTACAGAGTTTGGAAAGCCTTGCTAGTCGCTTTTACTTAATTGCTCTCGACTCAATAGAAGAGCTTAAGCTCTTAATATCGTCCATGGAGTGACTACAAGTCTACTCTCAGTATTGAACTTTTACAAATGTGAGCCGTTGTTAGCTTGAATGTTGAATGGTTTTGATGCTCTGCTTGCCATAAAAAAAACTGGCAGGAGTGGGTACCTGCCAGGATGGTGTTTGTTAGTGGTTTAGAGATGATTCAGCACTCAAATCACCACAACTCAAGGAGAGGAGTGCCTCAAGTGATTAAGCAGCAGGGTAAACTTGCATCAGCATTTCTTCAATGTAGCCATAGCCAAAGATGTACTGAGCACAAGGATTGTTGGCAGGACCAACTGTAACTGTTGCGCCAATTTCATAGAGTCCAGCCGTCAGCTTGGCTTGCTCTGGAGTACCTGTCCACTGAATCGTATACTCAAATACATCTTTCTGAGTGACGATCATTGCTTGGAGATCTCTTTCTGTGGCGTTTGCGCCAAAGCCCTCAAAACCGAAATCAGCAGTAACCTTTACACCTAAGCAAAGCAGCAGTCTCGTTAACGGGCTGTCGTTAAACTTGATTTTCAAGCTAACTGTAAAGGTTTCGTTAGAGGCAACGATGTACTGAGATTGACTCGGATCGGCTTTTACGACGCTCGAACCGGCGATATTAAGAGCAGACAGGGTGAAGTAGGATGGGCCGAGAATGCTTCTGGAGTAGGTTTCAGAGGAAGTGTGTAATTTGTCGGGTTGTGCTCCACCAGTGGGAGGAGGAGGTAGGATAGAAGCAGAGGCGGCGGAGACGTTTAGGCTGTCCATGAAAAATATCCTTTGTTTGTTTCAAGGGGTGTGAACTAATAAACAAGTTTGGGAAGGGTTGGCTAGTTGTTGGGTTTGAGTGCAACCGTCCTTGGCTTGTCATGTCTGTATCATGGCAATCGGTCTCCCCCCTTGACAGTACCCTTATTGGGTACTCTTCTCTTCTCCCTTCTTCTAACTCCCAAACTTGTTCAAAAGTAGGCTTTTCATCATCCACTTCTCTGGTAAGTCAAGCTTCCTCTCACATGGGTGAACGGAGAAAGTCTGCCGTAGAAAAAATGAGGTCATGCCTGATTGACAATGACCTCCGTCAAAGAATATGACCTGAATTTTACAAGCTAGCTTTCAGCTGAGAGTCTATTTTTATTTCAGGAAAATAATGCTGACTAAACGCGAAAATGAGTCAAGTTGACCGAGTACTTGACCTAATGATTTTCGCCTATTCAAAATATCTGAGTTGCAAATTTAACTCAGATGAAAAAAATATCTGCTATAAATTTTATTGCAGTCTTCAATTAGTTCTATCAGTTAGATCTGGATTACTCTGCTATTAGCCGAATAAGTCAAGGTAGCATATCAACCTATGAAATCATGCGAGAGTCCCTACAGGGTTTCAGGAGATACGGGTAAAGCATAGCTCTACAAGGGAAGGGGGTTAGGTGGTTAGGTTCTTAATACTGAATTGGTGTTCTAGGAGAAGCTACCCCACGCGTGTCTACACTAAGGCTCAGCACAACCTAAGATTCGTGACTTTCTTGCACTGGCATACTTTTATAATCAAAACCATTATACAACTTGAATCATTGGAATTTTAAAGCTACCTATTAGAGTAGGTATATCTGGAAGTTTGACAAGGATTTGTAAGCGATACACCCCTGGTTCCGGAATTATTGCAGTTAGCATGGTTTCATAAGAAAGCTGCTCTTTAATTAGATTACTTAGTTTGGTATCACCTAAATGGCTAACTACACCTGTAACCCGATTGCGTGCGTACAGTTGAGCATAGTAAGCAGATTCTTTTTGAGTGAGATTAGCTGCCATTAATCCAGCTAGACTAAAGGATACATTGAGTGCAAAAGGCTTTTGACTAACGATCGCATTTGGAAAAATCCGATTGCCCTTTGCAATAA
>DATNPC010000476.1:0-12575 GCA_036703375.1 Allocoleopsis sp. | reverse complement strand
ATGTGTTCCCATGTGTTCAAAGTAGCGCGTGGTATCCGCAAGGAGATTCCAAGACAATGCTTAGAGCAGCTAAAGTCTTAGAATTGCGTCCACTACTGACGAGGTCTGCTGACGAGTTAAGCGCTAAAAGTGTCCCTCACGCTAAGGATTAGCCCCCAAAATTGGTTTATCCGCCCTATGCCAGGGCTTACAGATTGTGACTGCACCCTGGATTAAATTAAGCTGCCCACTCTATATCAGAAGTAACGATGTAACAATTTGTAATTTAATCGGTTTGGTTGAAATGTCAAACCAGGAACTTTGAGATCGGGTTCCTGGCGATCGCATAAACGAGTAAAAGGCACCGCAAGCTTCTCCCCGATTTTAGCATTGGGATTCTTAGCTATCATCCTACAAACCGAATCGAGAGAAGGTTTCATGCATCACATTAGGAGCAATTTTCCTTAGCCCCTATGGGGGATAGTCTCAAAAGCACCCCATAGGGAGCGAGATATAGAGAGCAAAGGCTAGGGCATTAGCCCAAAAATTTGAAAATTTTCCTTTAACGGCTCGTTAGTGCGTGGGAACTCCCAATTGCTGAGGAATACCCAGAACCGAACAGGGAAAAGTAGACCCTAATTGCTGGACAATCGGATGAGTGACAGAATTACACCCCAGGAACAGTAGAGTCGCGGCTTCTGATTCCACCACGCTTCTCAGTTCCGTCGCCACATCGCCAACGCGAAGATGAGCTTTAAACGAACTGCGCCATTCTTCGGCTAGACAACCAGCTTGCCACAAGATGCGATCGGCTTGCCCATAGACAGGAGACGTGAAGTCAGTACAACAGCTGTTATTTTGATAGTCATCTACCACGTAGACAACATGAACCGTGACTGGTTTTTGAGTCACCAAACGTGTTTGATGGGCAATCCACAGCGTCAAATCTAGAGCCGTTTGACTGTTCGGTGAGGCGTTATAGCCCACGACTAAATTAACCGATGTTGTAGATTTCGCCCATTTGGCAGCAGCTGAAGCTGGCTCGGGCAGCAACACCATTTGTTCCATTAAATCGTTACGATCTAACGCGCCTTCTAGACGCACTAACATGGACTTGATATTCACAGCTTGTACCTCTCTGATGAAAAAAACAAGTAACGAATGAGAGGTGGGTCAGAACTGAATACCACGATTGAATCATGAAGTGTGAATGATGAAAGAATTAAGCTGAATTTCTTCATCATTCATAATTCGTTTGTGATATTCCTCAGGAGACTCCAAGGACGACTAGCTAGGTAAGCTTAAGTCTTTGTGCTCCTCCCATTGCCGACGGAGTTAGCTGACGGGCTAAGACTGGAAGGTGTCTCTCTCGCTATGGAGATTAGCCCCACAAGATTGGTTCCTCCGTTCCAAAGAGACTGACTTGTTGGAAAAGACAATCTGAATTGGATTAGGCTACCCACTCGACAACTCAATAGTAGTGCAAGTTACTCCTCTTGAGCGAAATATCGATCCAAAAAGTTTAAGGCATGGTTGCGTAGTTCAAAATACTCCTTGGATTCGCGTATTTCTTGGAAATCGCGGGGATGTGGGAACGGCACCTCCAAAATCTCGCCAATTTTAGCATGGGGCCCGTTGGTCATCATCACAATGCGATCGGACATGTAAATCGCTTCATCCACATCATGGGTAATCATCATCACTGCCTGTCGATGGTTTTCCCAGATGTTCAGGACTTGTTTTTGCAATTTACGCCGAGTTAAAGCATCGAGCGCGCCAAATGGTTCATCCATTAATAACATTTTGGGACGAGTTGCTAACGCTCTAGCAATCCCTACTCGCTGTTTCATTCCCCCCGAAATTTCATCGGGATATTTATTTGCAGCTTGCGTCAAATTCACCATCGCTAAGTGTTCGCTGACAATCTGTTTTTTCTCTAGAGCAGAAGCGTTTTTCATCACTTCATCTACAGCTAGCCGAACATTCTCCTGTACGGTTAACCAAGGTAGTAATGAATAGTGTTGAAACACCATCATGCGATCGGCTCCAGGCTTCCGAATTTCTTTGCCTTCTAGCCTGACCATTCCGGACGTTGCTTTTTCTAAACCGGCAACTATTTTGAGCAGCGTTGATTTGCCGCAGCCAGAGTGACCAATGACGGAGATATATTCATCTTCACCAATGGTGAGATTAATGCCATCTAAAATGACGAGTTCTCCACCTTCTGCATTGGGATAAGATTTGACGACATTCTCAATTTCGAGAAATTGTTCGCCGTTGAGAATTCCAGAATTACTTTTAGTGGAAAAAGACGTGGATTTAGTCATGGTAGGCTCCTATGAAAATAAGGCAGAAGGCAGAGGGCAGGAGGAATAGGAATGTTCAGACGTTCTGCTGTACGTCGTTCATGAACGACTACTAACTCTTTTTACCTAAGACAGATAAAAGCGTTTGGGGCTGTTAGCGTGGATTTCAAAGCTTTTGAGATAACCAACAGGATCGCTAGGATCGAACGCTTTGTTATCGATAAAGGCTTCAGCGGGTTCAACTTTGTAATCCTCTTTTGGACATTGAATGCCCATCTCCGCTGCAATCTCTCGATAGAGGTCAGTTTTCCAGCCTTCTCGGGCTTTTTTTTCGGCGTCTTTGGGGAATTCCTTAATTTGTCCCCAGCGAGCAGCTTGAGTCATTAACCAGATACTTTCCGATTGCCACAAAAATGTTGAGTGGTCTCCGGGAATCTTGGCAAGCTCGGGAGGTAAATCGAAGAAAATTGTCGTGAAAGGGTCTTCACTCAGGCGCTTTTGATTGTCAAAGCCCCCGTAGTTGTAGTCCCCAACAATGGCCGGTTTCGTGAACTTATCAATTGGCGCACCTTTTTTCTTCGGTTTAGCTCCGGTATAAGAGGGACTTGTAATTAATTTGGCGACTTCCGGGCGGTTTTTGGGATCGCTGCAATATCGGCAGGCTTCAATCATGGCTTTGACTAAGCTGCGATAGGTTTTGGGATTTTCCTTAATAAAAGATTCCATAACCCCAAGCAATCTATCTGGGTGTCCCTGCCAAATTTCTTTCCCTTGGGCGAATGTGAAGCCGACTCCCTCGTTGCCAGTAATGGCTCGCGTGTTCCAGGGTTCTGCCACCATATAGGCTTGCATTGCTCCAATCCGCACGTTATTCACCATCTGAGGTGGTGGAATGATGATGACTCGAAATTCATCGCTCGGATTCACACCAGCGGCAGCAGATAAGTAGCGGACGAAGTATTCGTAGATAGCAGAACTTAAGACTACTGCCCAGATGCGTTCCTCTGGGGGTTGGTTGTCAAAGTAGCCTCGGAAATCCTTACCAAATTCTTCTAGGTTGCCGTTGTATTCTCGCCACGGACGTAGCCCATAGTTCCACATTTTTTTGTTCATGGTCATGGCGTTGCCGTGCCGATGAATGGTCATGGCAGCACACAAAGGGGCATGACGAGCACCTTCGGCACCGATTCTGGCGTTGGTGACTGCCCCTGAGACAACGGGTGAGGCATCGAGACGCCCAAAAATTACGCCGTCGCGAGAGTTGGCCCAGCTTGCCTCGCGACTGAGTTGGACGTTCAGTCCGTATTTACGAAAGAAGCCTTTTTCCCATGCGATCGCAAATGGCGCACAATCATTAACAGGCACGTACCCGACAGTAAGATTGGGTTTTTCTAACGTGCTGGAGTCTACGACGGGTTCGACAGCTAGAGCAGTTTTGGACAGTTGATCGGGTGCAGAAACACCTTTAATCGCACAGGATGATAAAGTGGCTCCTGCTGCCGCTGCACCCATTTGTTGCAGGAATCTTCGTCGATTCAAAGCATTCATGACAGTACTCGGGAATGGAGGATGGGAATCGGGAACTGGGAATTAGGTAGAAGAGATGAAGGATGAAGTGTGGAGTGGAAATGAACTCAGTGCAAGAAGGCAGAAGGTAGAAGGCAGAAGGCAGAAGGTACAAGGATTTTAGTCTCTTAACATTTGTTGACATACCTTCGTTGATTTGCGCCTACCTACTTACGCTGAGGCCAAATCATAGTTAGTAGATTGAAGCTTTAGCTGGAAGCTTTCACTGGACGGTGAGTGATGAAAGATTGAATCTTACTCAAAAGGTAGTCAAGAACTAGTCCAGTAACGCCAATCACAACCACTGCTAAAAATACTGAACTCAGGTTGAGACGGTTACATTGATCCCACACGAAGAAACCAATTCCCAGCCCGCCTGTCAGCATTTCTACGGCAACAATTACGAGCCAAGCGATTCCCAAACTAATCCGCAACCCGGTGAAGATGTAAGGCAAACTCGCCGGCCAAATGATTTTTGTCACCCGTCGCCAACGAGGCATTTCCAGCACTCGCGCCACATCGATATAATCTTTGGACACGCTGGATACACCGAGAGCCGTGTTAATAATCGTCGGCCACAGCGAGGTGATAAAGATGACGAAAATTGCCGAGGGTTCTGCTAGGTTGAAAATGGCGAGTGCGATCGGCAACCAAGCTAAGGGGGAGACGGGTTTAAAAATTTGAATCAGAGGATTGAGCATCAACATTGCTGCTCTAGACATCCCAATTAGAAACCCCAAGGGAATGGCTACAGCAGCACCGAGCAAAAATCCCAGCAACACCCGCCGCAGGCTTGCCAGTAATAACCAACCCAGCCCTAAGTTACCTGGCCCTTTGCGAAAGAAGGGATTCGCGTATTCCGCGCTATCGAGCAATGCCTGAAGCGGGGTAGGCATTAATTCGGTTAAGAAGGTTGCCGCAAACCACCACAGCAAGATGACTCCCAAAAAACCAATAGCCGGTAGTAAGACCGCATCTCGAACGATGAGTGGTTTAGTCCGTTTCCACGCAGCTTGTCCAGCGACAGCAAAAATTGCTGCCAAGTTGAGTTGACATACCATGTGCAATGCCTCTTGTCAATCGCAGGTACACAAACACAGAGCAGTACCAGCCAGGATACTGATGAGTTCAAGGCATCACTAAAAAATGCTGACTCTTCAGTCTCCTCTCAATGCCGACGAAGTTAGCTGACGGGCTAGGACTGAGAGATGTCCCTCTCTACCCTCTACTTACAAAAAAAGAAGCAGAGTTTAGAAACACGCCCCGAAATTCGGTTCCTCCGCTCCAGCTGTACCTTGCTTTTGGGTGATTTCCCAGGTAACGCTGAATTAGGCTGACTTACTCTTATTATTTTTCGACAGTATATCACAAACTTTAAAATTGAAAAGACTGTTCGTCCATGTTCCTTAGGGTAGATACTTGGTCTTTTGCAGCTGTCTTCTAGCCTGTCGAACTGCTCATTGGGAGTAGGAAACCTGTCAGGGTAAGAATTTCAAGATTTATTTTTTCTGGAGAGTAATTTACAGCGGTGGTGAATAGGCCAAACTGATAGAGGATGTTCGTACCTATTTTTAGCGATCGCTTCTTTGACGCCGTCGATTTCGGGTCATTCCCTGCTTGGCTCTAGCTTCTTCTGTCATAAACTCAGCATGATCGTCGGGTACAATTTTTGAACCGTATCGACTCGCGTAAACCTGGGTGAATTCTGCTCCGAAAAATAGGATTTGAGCTGAATAGTAAACCCACGCCAGCACAATTACTAGAGAACCGGCAGCACCATAAGTCGAACTAAAACTCCCCTGCCCCAAATACATCCCGAGCAATGACTTACCAATGGTGAATAGTAGGGCAGTGAGAATTGCACCAATCCCAACATCATTCCAGGTAATTTTGACATCGGGTAGAAACTTAAAAATCAGCGCAAATAGTAGTGCGATTACACCAAAGGAGACAACAAAGTTCACGATTCCCCAGAGGAAGTCTACACCAGGAAGTAAATAACTCATGTAAGCGCTCAAACCCGACAAGACAGCACTGACAATCAGCGACACCATCAGTAGAAAGCCGATAACTAGTACCATCGAGAACGTCAAAAAACGCTGTCTTAAAAATCCCATGATGCCACCCCGGATACCCCGTCCGGGTTTGGGCTGCACTTCCCAAATCGTATTCAGGGCATCTTGGAGTTGAGCGAAGACGCCAGAAGCACCAAAGAGAAGAACGGCAATGCTAATGAGTGAGGCAAGACTACCATTAGAACCGGGTTTGTTGGCATTATTAATCGCTGTCTCGATGAATTCTGCGCCCGGTTTACCGACCAATCCTTGAATTTGCCCGACAATCTCGCCTCTTGCCGCTTCCTCTCCAAACACCGCCCCCGCGATCGCGATCGCAATAATCAGCAGCGGTGCGATCGAGAAAATCGTGTAATAGGCCAAGGCCGCCGCTAACCGCGAGGCTTTATCTTCCTGCCATTCCTGAAAGGTTTCCTTGAGAAGTCTTACAATAACTTTGAGATTCATCTCACAACTCCGCCTGAAAGCGCCGCACCAGCTACTTTTAAGTGTTGAGTTTTGAATTGTGAGGTACAAGAGTCTAAAGTTATAACTTAGCCCCTGTAAGGAGTACGCCCTTGGGAGAAGTAAGCTTTTCTCCAGCACGGCGAGTCTCTAACCCTTTGAATCGCGACGCCAAAACAATGCCTGCGCCTACTATCTCACCTCCGATCTCTGCCTTTCCCCTCACCGCCGTGGTGGGGCAAGAAGCGATTAAACTAGCTCTGCTCCTGGCAGCCGTTGACCCTGGACTGGGAGGAGTTGCGATCGCGGGGCGTCGCGGTACCGCCAAATCAGTTATGGCACGCGCCCTGCACTCTCTGCTTCCCCCGATTGAAATCGTCAAAGACTCTTTTTGTAACTGCGATCCTCGTTACCCGAGCGAGTGGGACGACGAGTTGGTGGCGCAGTATCTGTCTGAGAAAGATGGGATAGACCCAGTTTCTACGCTTGCCGAACTCCCCACCGCAATTATTCCCGCTCCCTTCGTGCAAATTCCGTTGGGGGTGACAGAAGACCGATTGTTGGGTTCAGTGGATGTCGAGCAGTCGGTCAAACGAGGAGAACCTGTCTTTCAACCTGGGTTATTAGCACAGGCTCATCGTGGCGTTTTGTACGTCGATGAAATCAACCTGCTCGACGAGCAAATTGCTAATCAACTGCTAACGGTTATCTCCGAGGGACGCAACTTAATCGAGCGGGAGGGCATTAGTTTTCAGCATCCCTGCAAACCACTGTTAATCGCCACTTATAACCCTGAAGAAGGGCCGCTACGGGAACATTTACTCGATCGCATTGCGATTACGCTTTCCGCTGATGGCGTTTTGGCATTGGATCAGCGGGTGCAAGCCGTAGACCAAGCGATCGCATTTACCCGTTCTCCCCAAGAGTTTCTCTCGCAGTACAACGAAGACCTAGACGCCCTCAAAACTGAAATTGTTCTAGCACGGGAATGGCTCAAAGAAGTCCAAATGACTCACGAGCAAATTTCCTATCTGGTGCAAGAAGCGATTCGGGGTGGAGTCCAAGGCCACCGGGCGGAACTGTTTGCCATGCGAGTTGCCAAAGCAGCAGCCGCTTTGGATGGGCGGCAGACGGTGACGGCTGACGATTTGCGGCGGGCAGTGGAATTAGCGATCGTACCGCGATCGACGATTGTACAAACACCACCGGAAGAACCACCACCACCTCCTCCTCCCCCACCACCCCAGGATGAAGCCCCGCCCGACGAGCAAGAGGAACAAGAGGAGAAGGACGAAGAGGAAGACGAAGAACAGGAGCAGGAACCGCCCACGATTCCCGAAGAATTCGTCTTCGATCCGGAGGGCGTTATCCTCGATCCCAGCGTTCTTTTCTTCGCTCAGCGGGCGCAACGGCAAGGGAAATCTGGCAGTCGCAGTATCATCTTCTCGGAAGATCGGGGGCGCTACGTCAAGCCGATGCTGCCCAAAGGCCCTGTCCGGCGAATCGCCGTCGATGCCACGCTGAGAGCGGCCGCCCCTTATCAAAAATCCCGCAGGCAACGCCAGCCTAACCGCAAGGTGATTGTCGAGCAGGGAGATTTGCGATCGAAGCGCTTAGCTCGTAGAGCTGGTGCGTTGGTAGTTTTCGTCGTGGATGCGTCTGGCTCAATGGCACTCAACCGGATGCAATCGGCTAAGGGAGCGGTGATGCAACTGTTAACGGAAGCCTATCAAAATCGCGACCAAGTATCGCTGATTCCCTTCCGAGGAGAACACGCAGAAGTCCTGTTGCCTCCAACCCGTTCGATCGCTCTAGCACGGAATCGTTTGGAGCGACTGCCTTGTGGTGGGGGTTCGCCCTTAGCTCATGGCCTGACTCAGGCGGTTCGAGTGGGGATGAATGCCAAGATGTCTGGAGATATCGGTCAGGTGGTGATTGTAGCGATTACCGACGGGCGTGGAAATATTCCCTTAGCGCGATCGCTGGGCGAGCCGTTACCGGAAGGAGAAAAGCCAGATATCAAGGCGGAGCTATTGGAGATTGCGGGGCGAATTCGCGGACTAGGTATTCAGCTATTGATGATTGATACGGAAAATAAGTTCGTCTCCACGGGCTTTGCGAAGGAGTTGGCGAAGAATGCAGGCGGGAAGTATTATCACTTACCGAAGGCAACCGATCGCGCAATCGCGGCGATGGCCAAGGGTGCGATCGCGGATATTAAGTCTCGTTAGGGCGCACGTCGGTGCGCCCTTTGGAATTCCGGTTCTACTGATTGATTGTGTAACGCCGCAAGCGATCGCTCTTTTTCTCCACTGTGCGATCGCTAACTCGATACTACCTTTGCTCGTCCCTACGGTATCTGCCACACTTTAACAGTTTTGTCATAACCCCCACTTGCGAGAGTTTTGCCATCAGGACTGAAAGCGACTGACTGGACATAGGATTCATGCCCATAAAGCGTAGCGATTTTTAGCCCTGTCTGTAAATCCCATAATTTAATAGTTTTGTCATCACTTGCACTAGCGAGAATCTGACTATCCGGACTGAATGCCACTGCTGTCACTTTGTCAGTATGATCAGTGAAGCTATGCATTGGCTGTCCAGTTTGCCAATCCCACAGTACGATTTGACGATCTTCACTACCACTAGCTAGAGTTTGACCATCAGGACTGAAGGCGACAGCACGAATGCACTCTTGATGTCCTTCTAAAGAACGGATTTCTTCTCCAGTTCTCCAGTCCCATAGCTTGATAGTTTTGTCACAACCTCCACTGGCAAGAAACTCACCATCTGGACTAAAAGCAAGAGATTTCACATAGTTTGATTGCTTATTTAGGGTACTGATCTCTTCTCCAGATTGCCAGTTCCAAAGTTTAATAGTTTTGTCATGACCACCACTAGCAAGGATTTGACCATCTGGGCTGAAGGCTACTGCCATAACTTGTTCTGAATGTTGCATGGGCTGAGTCTGGATCTCTTCGCCAGTTTTCACGTTCCAGGCTCTAACGCTTCTATTACTACTTCCAGCAGCAATAGTTTTACCATCTGGATTAAAGGCTACTGACTGAATCCAGTTGTATAGTACTCCTGTAAAAGGCTCATAGAGAGTTTGAATTTCTTTCCCATCATTGATATTCCATAATTTGATAGTTCCGTCATCACTAGCACTGGCAATAGCCTCACTATCAGGACTGTAAGTTACTGAATGAACCCCTGCTTCATACCATGAATGACCCGTAATGTTGTAGATTAGCAAGGCGCGGCTGTAATCATTAATTGCTTCCTGAGATTTTTTAATCCTATCGTAGGCAACTCCTCGGTTATAGTAAGCTTCGCGGTAGTCAGGGTCACGATTAATTGCCTGATTAAAATCTTTGATCGCTTGCTGTTCTTCTCCTAAATTTAAGTAAGCAAGTCCTCGTTTGTAGTAAGCATCCGGGTAGTAATAATTAGCCTCTTGGGTTTGGCTCTTGATAACTTCATTAAAATCTTCAATAGCTCTTTCATATTCGCCCAATTCCCCTCTAATAGAACCCCTCCTGAGAAATGCTGAAGGATCATCATCAGCCGTCAGAGCTAATGCTTCATCCAAGTCTTCTATTGCTTTTCCATAATCTTTCTGGCTGATATAGATAGTAGCTCTACCTAAATAAGCATCGTAAAAGTCGGGATTACGCTCTATTGCCAAATTGAAGTCATCCAGTGCTGCACCATAATCACCACGTTTAATGTAGACAGCGCCTCGTCCCAGTAAAGGTTCAACATATCTGTCGAAATCTTCAGCAAACTTGGGCTTTACAACCATTGCTTTGGTATAGTCTGCGATCGCTCTTTGCTGCTCTCCTAACTCTGAATAGGCACGTCCTCGACTAACATACGCTTCTGCAAAGTTACCATTGTGACTTAACGCATCGCTGTAATGCTTGACAGCGCCTTTATAGTCTCCTTTGTCTTGAGCAGCTTTGACTCCTTGCCTATAAGCTTCTAAAGCCGGAGATGGGGAAGATTTTTCACCAATATTAACTTTGATGAAATTAATTTCCTGGATTTCAAAAAAGAAATCTATTCTGCCAATCAAAGAGAGAGTAGGGGCAAGAGTAGGGGTAAAAGTAGGGGCAAAAACACCTGTCGGTGAAAAAGCCAAAGTGGGGACAAGTGAAGCATTAAAAGAAATATCAGGTAAAAAAGAACTCACAGGAACAAAAGCTCTTCCAGCTTTCCCTAAAAATCTAAGTGTACTTTTAACTCTAGATGGTGACAAAATTTTATTAACAGGAAGAGCCTCAGCTACTCCACTAGTTGTTAGAGGTATGCCAGGGATGACAGCTCCTGTCATGCTGATAAGCAATGCCAGCACCAGGGAAATGGCTAGCTTGCCTAATGTCCGGGATGTATTTACCGAAGGTGTTTTAAGCTTTTGGATGAAGTGAGCTTGTAGCGATCGCAGCAGAGTAGTGTAGTCCATATCTAGTAAAACAGATGGGCTCTCACTATCTCTATCAATTTGACTCGCTAGAAATCATCCGAGTTAACACGTAATTCTCGCTATTTTGCGACCAATGGCAATTGTTACTTAGCTCCCTATTCCGATAACAAGGCATCTGCCCAAGCTGCATCCGCTTCTGGCAAAGGTAGCACTAGCTGCTTACTGCAAGCCATCACCGCAGACTCGATCGCAGCCAGAAAGCGATCGCTCAAGATATTAATCTGTTTAAGATACCTGACGATCTAGAGAACTTAGTTAGCTCAAGTTGAATATCCCTGACTTAAAAGCCTGGAAATAACTTTCACTCCTCAAATCTCCTCTCCCCTTGCCTCTCCTGGTTCATCGATAGGTAGGTCAAAAATGACTTCAAATTCGGCGGCAGGCATGAATCGGCTCAGATATCGCTTGTGGTCGTCAGCATCTTGTCGATTGGCAAATCGAGCTACGACATATCGTCGGGCATTGGGTAAGAGTCGCACGATCGCCCAAGGACGAGAATAATCTACGGCAGCTTGGAGTTGAAGGGCGCGTTGGATGCGCGAAATCAACGTCCAAAGTTCTTGGCGTTCGGGGCTAGTATTGTTGGGTACTAATGTCCACTCCGAAACGGGGTCGGGCAACCAAGTCAAGACGTACTCGCCTTGACCCGATGAGCAAAGTTTCCATGAGAGGGTACGGTGTTGTTTGGTGGTTCGGTACCCGTGTTGGCGAAGTACTGAGCAAATGTTTTCGCCTTGTTGGTGGAGTTGGAGCCATTTGGAATGTTTCATAGGAGTTTGGGTAGATCGCAATAGGGGTGTTGAACGACCGCATTTCAAGGACGCGATGCCTTCGGCGGTTCGCGAAGCGACCATCGCTTTTTCAGCGTTCACAGAAATCACGAAAAACATACCGACACCACCAAGCAGCCATGCAGCCTAGGTTGCAAAGCAAGATGAATTGGTGTCACATATCTTCAAGAAGGGGAAACCACAGCACTAACTTCCGCCACCGTTTCCCCAGTACTTTTTGTGCATTGATGCACCAAGGTGGTGCATCACTGATAAGATGGTAAACAATAACGAAATTTCAATTCTCATTGTTGACCCGGATGGGGATACAGCCCAACAAGAGAAAGCAGTTGAATATATCATGTCCCTCTTGAAAAGTGTGGGTGTCGAGGTGTTGGAGAGCGAGCATACCTTGGAGGAGGGATAAAACGCGATCGCACTTTTGGGGAACAATCTGCGATCGCGTGCCAGGATGTCAGTGCCAATATATTCTCCCCCCTTTTTAAGGGGGGCTGAGGGGGATCGTATGCCCAGCAAGAAAGATTTAATTGTGACTGACTTTCACCTTCCCTACAACTCAAAACTTGTAGAAAAGGCAAAAGAACTACGTAAAAACATGACAGCAGCCGAGAGAAAACTTTGGTACGGCTATCTAAAAAAATTCCCGTTTCGAGTTTTGAGGCAAAAGCCTATTGATAACTTTATTGTTGACTTTTACTGCGCTAATTTGAAGTTAGTCATAGAAGTTGATGGAGAGAGTCATTACACGAATGAGGGCAAAGATTATGACAGAGAAAGAACGCAAGTTTTAGAAGGCTATGGGTTGAAGGTGGTGAGATTTAGTAATGATGAGGTGTTTCAGGAGTGGGAGGGGGTGTGTCAGTGTATCCAGGAGATGATCCCCCCCAGCCCCCCTTAAAAAGGGGGGAGAATTTAAGATTCAAGTCAG